>DASROK010000192.1:0-4177 GCA_035646915.1 Gemmatimonadaceae bacterium | reverse complement strand
ATTGCAGGCAGTGAGAATCAGAATTGAAAAAAGCAGGCGTCGCATCAGCGAATCTCCGCTCCGAGTGTTGTCAGCAAATGCGTTTGAGCCTGTGACAGCTCGACGCGATGAATTGCGCGCGAGAGGCGCGCGGAAAGCACGTCGGTCTGGCGATCGATGTATTCCGCCGACGTTATGACCGATTCGCGATACCGCGATCTTGTTTCCGTGAGAATGTTTTCGCGAAGCGTGATTATTCGGTCGTCGTCCGCGAGTGAGGATTCAAGGCGGTCGATTGAAGCAAGGTCCTGTTCGACTGACCGTCGAAGCTGATCGGTGAAGGCTTTCTCTTCGGTATCGACGATTCTCTTTTGAAGCGCGGCAATCTGTCTTTCGCGCGATGACGCACCCCATGTCCAGGGGGTCCACTGGAATTGAATGCCGCCAAGCCAGTACGAGTCGAACTTGTCGGAGAGGAATTTGAGACCGGGACGTCCATATCCCGCCCGGGCGAAAGCTGAAACGCGAGGTAATTCCTGCGCCCGATGAGCAATCGCAGTCTGATCGAGAATGTCGCGCGAGCGAGCGAACTGCTCGTACTCCGGACGCATGCGAAGCGATGCGAGATTTGCTCTCGCTTCATTTGCCGCGGTGGCAACATCTGGTGCGGCGAGAAGAGAGAGGGAATCGATTGGCCTGCCTGTGAGATCAGACAGAATGGCGAGCGCCGCTTTACGCGAGGCCTTCTGTTCGGCGACAGACTGGCGGCGCCGAAGAATTTCGGCGCGAAGTGCGTTGCTTTCGCTCGGGAGCGCTGTTCCGGCTCTGACTCGCTTGTCTGCAACATCGAGCTGTGCCTGGAGATCCGTGACCGTCGTTTCGAGCTCAGCAATCGCTTCCTGCGATCTCAGCGCGATGTAAAACGCGCTGTTGACCGATTCATTCAGGGAGTAGAGAGCGGTTTTCACTCTCGCCTGCGATTCGGCAAGCGTCGCGCGCTCGACAGAACGACGTGCTTTGAGTGAGGGATCGTAGATTCGCTGCTGTGCGCTGAGCCTCGCGTCGTACGTGTCTTTCGGCTGAACGGGAAGTGAAATACCCGGGATGTTTGCGCCGATGCTCGGCACGTCGGACTGATACTGAGCGAGCCCGTCGATCGAGAACGATGGTTTCAGATCCGTTGAGATGTTCTTGAGTCTGAGCTCGGATTGTGAAGCGAGCAGCTCGAGCTGCGCTGCACGTGAATCATTGACTGCAGTGGCGGCGCGAAGCGTTGAGAGGCGAAGCGAATCAGCCGGCGTCTGCGCGTACAGGGATGGTCCAATCAGCGCGAGACAGAGTAGTGCTCCGATGGCTTTCATGGAGTGAGTGCGCTCATGATGAACTGTGGCAGCTCTTTCTTTCTCACAGCGATGAATTTCGAGAATCCATCTTCATCGAGGCCGAAGGCTGCACGCAGCATTGGTTGGGCTGCGAACGGAAAAACGGAGAGTGAGATCAGGTTTGCCATGAACTGCTGGGCGGAGATGCGGCGCATGCGGCCGCGGCGCACTTCGGTGGCGATCTGCTTGTCGAGCTTGTCGAGAACGGGTTTCAGCGCGGTGGAGAGCTCAATTCCGGCTACGCCCCTGATGAGCTGGTGAATTCTTTCGGGGTGATGGTGGAGCTCAGAAATGAGGTAGCCGGGAAGAAACGGCGAGCGCGACATGTTGTCGAGGTAAGTCGTGACAATTCCTTCAACTTTTTTCTCGATGGTTTCGTCGCTGCCGAGGATCTGGATGACCATCGGGAACATGCGGGTGGCGGCTTCGCTGAAGACTGCTTCGCTGAGGCGTTCCTTCGAGCGGAAGTAGTAATGCAGGAGGGCCTGATTTACGCCGGCTTCTTCGGCGATTTCCTGCATTCGTGCGCCTGAGGTTCCGCGCCGGATGAACACTGCGCGTGCGGCGTTGAGGATGCGGGTTTCGGTATCGCTGTCTTTAGCCATTCGATTTAACTAAATGATTAAACATCTGCGGGCAATAGGCTGGTTGCCGTCTTGCATCCATTTAGTGGCAGTTAACCCGTACTTGGAGTGGAAATGGCAACACGAAGATCGAGTGCAAGGTGGGAAGGTGGGCTGAAGGGAGGGAAAGGAACATTCAAGGGTGAGAGTGGAGCGATAGACGGTCAGTACAGCTTCAGCTCACGCTTCGAGGAAGGAGTCGGATCGAATCCGGAGGAGCTTCTCGCTGCTGCGGAAGCAGCGTGCTACAGCATGGCGCTCGCAGGGGATCTGGAGAAGAACGGAACTGCGCCCGCTTCCATAGAGACAACTGCCGCGTGTACCGTGGCGCCGCAAAAGGAAGGGGGGATGAAGATTACGACAATCGCACTCGAAACCATCGGAGTGGTGCCGGGAATCGATGAGGCAAAGTTCCAGGAAATTGCCCAGGGGACACTCAGGACTTGTCCAGTGTCGAGGACGTTTCACGGAAACGTCGAGCTTTCCGTGAATGCGAAACTAAAGACGTAATCCGCGTTTCGTGGCTTAGCCGGGCGAGCTATGCGATGCGCATCTCGCCGGATTCCCAGACAACCCTGGCATCACACGCATCGCAGTTGCCGCACGACCAGTCAGCCGACACTTCTTCACCGAAGTGCTCGAGAATGAACTTCGTGCGGCAGTCTGCCGTCTGACAGAAATCGATCATCGTGCGGAGCTTCTTCTGATCGTTCGCGCGGCGCTCTTCGTAATCGGTGAGGTCGTGACTCAAATCACATGAGGTGAGATTTCCTTGAAGGCGCTGCCAGCGTCCGCCGCGATGTTCGCGCACAAGTCCATGGCGCTTGAGAAGCGCAAAGACAATTTTCGCTTTCCGCTGCGGCACTTCCGTCAGTTCCGTGATGTCGGCAAGCGCTACAGGCTGATCGAGAGGATACTTCTCGAGCGCAATCGCGACCTTCGCCGCCTCCTGAACCTCGGGGTATTTTCCGCCGAGGAAGTAGGATTGAATGCGGCGGTCTTCGACGCGGTAGAGCATGGTGCACGTTGCAGGAAGCCCATCACGCCCGGCGCGACCTGCTTCCTGATAATAGGACTCGATCGATCCGGGGAAATGATAATGCACAACGAATCGAATGTCCTGCTTGTCGATTCCAAGACCGAATGCATTTGTTGCGATAATCGCCTTGATGTCGTTGTTCATGAATGCGTCCTGCACCTGCTTTCGGTCGGCGGCAGGTCTTTTACCGTGATACAGACCAACTGAGTAGCCGCGCTCGATGAGCTGTTCGTACAGCCGCTCCGATTCCTTCACCGTCGCAACGTAGATCACACCTGAGCCAGGCGTCTCGTTCAGGATCTGCTCGACGATGCTGTCCTTGATTCCATCGTTCACGGTGCGTCTCACTTCAAACCGGAGATTCGGCCGCGCAAATCCTGTGATGGTGACATGCGGATCGTGCATCGCGAGCTGGCGGACAATGTCGTCCTGTACTTCCTGAGTTGCAGTCGCCGTGAGTGCCAGTATCGGTGGCCTTCCCAGACGTTTTGCAATGGAGCCGAGCCCGAGATAGTCGGGACGGAAGTCATGCCCCCACTGGCTCACGCAATGCGCTTCATCGATAACGAAGAGACTCACTTTGCGTGAGAGAAGCTTCTCGAAGAAATCGCGATCCTTGAAGCGCTCGGGTGTGAGGTAGAGCAGCTCACCCTCGCCATCGGAGATCTGTCGATGTGCTTCGCGCGCTTCTCCAGTTGAGAGATGCGAATGCATTGCGACAGCATCGACTCCCTGTGCTTCGAGCTTGTCCTTCTGGTCTTTCATCAACGCGATCAGCGGGCTCACGACAACAGTGAGTCCGGGCGTTGCGAGTGCAGCGAGCTGATAGATGAGTGACTTGCCGCTGCCGGTAGGCATGACGACGAGTGCATCGCGGCCTTCGAGCAGCGCTTTTATCGGCGGCCACTGGCCCCGCCGAAAATCGCTATGGCCAAAGCGCTCGCGCAGCAGAGCAACAGCCTCGGCCTTGTTGACCTGAATTGTCATTGTCGGCCGAAACGGTTTGCATGATCTATTCCCGTTCGGTTAACCGCCTCATTTTGAGGTTCCATCCGGAAAAGCGGAACTACATAGGGGTTTGGTGAGAACAATGAGACAATGAGAAAACCTTTTTACTGGTTTTAAAAACCACAAAACACGTAGTTCTCATTGTC
>DASROK010000191.1:0-3238 GCA_035646915.1 Gemmatimonadaceae bacterium | reverse complement strand
ATGTCGTATTTCCCGCGCGCGAAAATTTTCCTGAGCTTTTTCTCGAGACCAAAGCCGAGGGTCATTCGCGCCTGCGATCCATTCGCATAGATCGGCTGGCTTCGGCCGACGCGAATCAGATTCGGCTCCTCAGCACCGCCTTCGATGTTCGACGTGATGATGTCAACGTGATGGCCGAGCTTTCGCGCTTCACGTGCAAAGAAATGCACGTGCTCCACAATACCGCCGAGGTGTGGGTAGTAATACTCGGTAACGAGCGCAATGCGGAGCGGACGCGCGAATGCCGGCGCCGCCGTAACAAGAGGGCGCGCAGGCTCGAGGTCCAGTACGCGCGCGGTGCTAAGCGGGGACGAGTGCGGCATGAGCGGCAGCTAATCGCGCAATCGGAACGCGAAACGGTGAGCACGACACGTAATCGAAACCCATCGCGTGACAGAGAGCCACCGATCGCGGCTCACCTCCATGCTCCCCGCAAATGCCGACCTTCAGCTTTGGCCTGACGCGCCTGCCATCTTCGACCGCGATGCGAATAAGTCGCCCGACACCAACCGAATCCAGAACCTGGAAGGGATCGTCGGGGAATATGCCGCGCTCTACATACGATGGCAGGAACCGGCCGGCGTCGTCGCGGCTCAGGCCGAATGTGGTCTGAGTAAGATCGTTCGTTCCGAAAGAGAAAAACTCGGCGCTCGATGCAATTTCATCAGCTGTAAGTGCCGCGCGTGGCAGCTCGATCATGGTTCCGACGAGATAGTCGACCTTTTGACCCGTACTGGCGAAGATTTGTTCCGCGGCCTGGTCGAGAATCGCTCGCTGGTTCTCAAACTCCTTTACCGTCGACACCAGCGGGATCATAACCTCCGGGTGAACGTCGATGCCTCGCTCTTTTGCCCGAACGGCAGCCTCGAAGATAGCGCGGCCCTGCATTTCGGTGATCTCGGGGTAGGTAATGCCGAGCCGGCAGCCCCGATGACCGAGCATAGGGTTGGTCTCGCGCAGTGATTCGACAATGTGCGCAAGCTCGGCCCTCTCCAGCCCAAGCCTTCGGGCGAGAAGCTTGCTTTCCTCGCCGCCGTGCGGAAGAAACTCGTGAAGCGGGGGATCCAGGAGGCGGATCGTGACGGGCAACCCGTTCATTGCTTCGAAGATTCCCTCAAAATCCGAGCGCTGCATCGGCAGCAGCTTGTCGAGCGCCGCGCGTCTGCCAGGCTCATCACGGGCGACGATCATCTCGCGCATCGCCGTGATGCGCTCACCCTCGAAGAACATGTGCTCAGTGCGGCAGAGACCGATGCCTTCGGCGCCGAAATTCCGCGCGATTTTCGCATCGCGAGGGGTATCTGCGTTCGCGCGAACGCGAAGTGTGCGGCTCTCGTCAGCCCATCCGAGCAATTCGGAATACGATTGGTACAGCGGCGCCTTCTCAGGTGCCAGCGATCCATTCGTAACTCGAACAACTTCACTTGGAATCGTCGGAAGATTTCCTGTGAAGACTCTTCCTGTTCCTCCATCGAGCGTGAGCCAGTCGCCTTCGTTCACAACGGTGCCATCGACCTTGAACCGGCGGTGCTCGACGTCGACGGTGATGCTTTTGCAGCCAACCACAGCGCACTTGCCCATGCCGCGCGCGACAACTGCCGCATGACTGGTCATACCGCCTCGAGCAGTCAGGACCGCGCGTGAAGCGACGATGCCGTGGAAATCTTCAGGCGTTGTCTCATCTCGCACCAGAATCACCGGATCGCCGGCCGCATGCCGTCTCTCGGCTTTGTCCGGATCGAAGATCGCATGGCCGCTGGCTGCGCCGGGGCTCGCGGGGAGTCCGACGCAAAGAGGCTCCGATCGAACGGAGGGATCGATGATTGGATGAAGGAGCTGGTCGAGCTGCGCTGCCGGAACCCGCTTGATTGCTTCGTTTCGATCGATCAGGCCCTCTTTAACCATCTCGGTGGCAATGCGTACCGCTGCGGCAGCGGTACGTTTCCCCGTACGGGTCTGAAGCAGAAACAGTTTCCCTCGCTCGACGGTGAACTCGAGATCCTGCATCTCAGCGAAATGCTGCTCGAGCTTGCTCTGAGTCTTGAGAAGATCGTCGTACGCTTCGGGGAGCTTGTCCGCCATCTCATTGATTTGAAGCGGCGTTCGAATTCCGGCGACAACATCCTCACCTTGCGCATTTACAAGAAATTCTCCGTAAAACTTCTTCTCACCGGTTGAGGGGTCACGCGTAAAAGCGACTCCAGTCCCGGAGTCATCGCCAAGATTTCCGAAAACCATCGAGACAATGTTGACCGCGGTGCCGAGCTCCTCATCGATGTTGTTCACCTTTCGGTAGTCGCGGGCTTTCTTCAGCGTCCACGATTTCCAGACGGCCTCGATTGCGCCCCACAGCTGGACAACAGGATTCGCAGGAAATTCCTGATGCGTCACATTGCGGACAAGTGACTTGTATTCCTCGACGAGGTTTCGAAGCACCTCTTCGCGAAGGTCCGCATCCGTTGGAGCGCCGGTAGTCAGTCTTCTCGCTTTCAGCAGATGCTCGAAGTCTGCCATCGGTACTCCAAGCACGACATCGGAGTACATCTGTATGAATCGACGATACGAGTCGTAAGCAAACCGCACATTGCTGCTTTGCTGGGCGAGGCCCAGCGCCGTCCGATCATTGAGACCGAGATTCAGGATTGTCTCCATCATTCCCGGCATCGATACGGGCGCGCCGGATCGGACTGAAACAAGAAGCGGATTGCGAGGGTCTCCGAATTTCTTTCCCGTCACGGCCTCGAGGCGAGCGACGTTTCCTTCAACTTCGGCTCGAAGACGATCGCTGTATTTGCCATCACGCAGGTATGCGACGCATTCGCTGCATGCGATCGTGAACCCCGGCGGGACAGGAACGCCGAGATTTGTCATCTCGGCGAGATTGGCGCCCTTGCCGCCGAGCACCGCTTTCATGTCGCGCGTGCCTTCCGCGACGCCGTCGCCGAAGAAGAAGACAGATTGTGGCATCAGCTCAGCAGCCGCAGCCGAATCGAAGCTTTTGCGGATCGGCCGGAGGTGGAGTGGGATAATCTCCGGAAAAACAGGCGTGGCAGAATCCCTCGGGACCGTCGGGCACCGAGCCGAGCATTCCATCGAGCGAGAGGTATCCGAGCGTATCCACTCCCAGTGATTCAGCGATTTCGTCTACTGTCATGTTCGCCGCGATCAGCTCCTCGCGGCTTGGCGTATCGATTCCGTA
>DASROK010000190.1:0-9240 GCA_035646915.1 Gemmatimonadaceae bacterium | reverse complement strand
GATCTACGATTATCTCCGACTGCTCTATGCGAGAGCGGGAACTCCGCATTGTCCCAACTGCGGCAGGCCTGTTGAAAGGCAAAGCGCCGGTCAGATCGCAGCGACAATTCTTACCTGGCCCGAAGGAACGAAAATCGAAGTGCTCTCGCCGCTCGTGCGGGGAAGAAAGGGCGAGTTCAAGGAGCTTTTCGAGACCGCGCGAAAGCAGGGTTTCGTGCGCGCATATGTGGATGGCGACCTCGCCGAGATTGCAAATCCGCCAAAGCTGAACCGAAAGCTCAACCACAGCATTTCAGTTGTAGTCGATCGACTCACGGTGCGAACAGAAGATCGTGGACGACTCGTCGATTCCGTCGAGACCGCGCTCAAGCTTTCCGACGGCCTCATCGAGGTGACACGTCAGGACGATCACAGCACGCATCTCTTCTCCGAGAAATACGGATGCCCTGTCTGCGGCATCTCGCTTCCCGAGCTCGAGCCACGTCACTTCTCATTCAACTCGCCATTCGGCGCATGCCCCGATTGCGGCGGACTCGGCGTGCGCAGGGAAGTGAGCGAGCAGCTCATACTCGGCGACAAGAGCATTTCCATTCTCGAGGGAGTAATCCTTCCCTGGGGCGAGCCTGACGGATATCTGCGCAAGGTAATTCTGCCAGGACTCGCGAAGCAGTTTGGATTCTCGCTGAACGACCCGTGGGGCGATCTCTCACAGCATGCGCGCGATGTCATGCTCTATGGCTCGAGCGGCAGGCGAAACGTCAAGAGCGACGTTGCCGGAAAATGGGAAGGCGTGATCTCCAACGTTCAGCGCCGCTACAACGAGACTGAATCTGACTCGGTGCGACTTCAGCTCGATGAATTCATGCAGGCGCGGCCGTGCACAACCTGTGAAGGACGAAGACTCAAGGCTGAGTCACTCGCAGTGACGATCGCCGACAAGAACATCGGTGAGGTTACCGAGCTTCCAATCACCGGTGCCTTGAAGTTCTTCGAGTCGATTCCGGTGAGAAACGGAAGCGGTGTTGGGCTCGATGCTGAAATCGCTGGGCCGATACTGAAAGAAATTCGCGAACGGCTTCGATTTCTCGACGATGTCGGCCTCGATTACCTCACGCTCGGCAGATCAGCTGAATCGCTGTCAGGCGGCGAAGCGCAGCGAATTCGTCTTGCCACGCAGATCGGATCGCGACTCGTAGGGGTGCTCTACATTCTCGATGAGCCGAGCATCGGACTCCATCAGCGTGACAACGCGCGGCTGCTCGCGACGCTCAGGCAGCTGAGAGATCTTGGCAATACGGTGATCGTAGTCGAGCACGATGAAGAAACCATGCGCGAAGCGGATCATCTCATCGATCTTGGTCCCGGCGCTGGAAAGCACGGCGGGATTGTCGTCGCCGAGGGTACGGTGGACGAGGTGACGCAGCATGAGTCGTCGATAACCGGAAAGTATCTGCGCGGTGAGGCGAGCATCGACATTCCTGTAAAGCGCCGCGGTGTCAACGCATCGAAAGTAATTCGAATCGAAGGAGCCAGAGAGCACAATCTCCGCAACGTTGATGTCGAGATTCCCCTCGGGCTTTTCGTCGCAGTTACCGGCGTTTCAGGTTCTGGAAAGTCGACGCTGATCGAAGACATTCTGCACAACTCGCTCGCTCGTCATTTCTATCGCGCGCGAGTGGTACCGGGTGCGCACGATCGCATTGTCGGACTCGAACACATCGACAAGGTCATCGACATCGATCAGAGTCCGATTGGTCGAACTCCTCGCTCCAATCCGGCGACATATACGGGACTCTTCACGCCGATTCGCGAGCTTTTCGCTGAAATGCCGGAAGCGAAGATTCGCGGATATGGTCCGGGTCGCTTCTCGTTCAACGTGAAAGGTGGACGTTGTGAGGCGTGCGAAGGAGATGGTCTCGTGAAAATCGAGATGCATTTCCTTCCCGATGTCTATGTGCCGTGTGACGTGTGCAAAGGGAAGAGATACAATCGCGAGACACTGGAGGTGCGATTCCGCGGTCTTTCCATTGCTGATGTGCTCGATCTCACCGTCGAGGACGCACTCGCATTCTTCGAGAATCAGCCGCGCATCTATCAGAAGCTGCACACGCTGAACGATGTGGGCCTTGGCTACATCCATCTCGGTCAGAGTGCGACGACGCTGTCAGGCGGCGAAGCACAGCGCGTCAAGCTGGCGACGGAGTTGTCGAAGCGTGACACTGGCCGGACTTTCTACATTCTCGATGAGCCGACAACGGGACTGCATTTCGAGGATGTGAGAATGCTGCTCGACGTTCTTCACAGGCTTGTCGATCGCGGCAACACTGTCCTTGTTATCGAACACAACCTGGACGTGATCAAGACGGCTGACTGGATCATCGATCTCGGTCCTGATGGTGGTCTGAGGGGAGGCGATGTTGTTGCGAGCGGTACGCCCGAGCAGGTCGCTGCGGTCAAGGAATCCTATACCGGGCAGTTCCTGAAGTCATTGCTCCGAAACAGGCTGCAGCGTAGGGCAGGGTAAAACGAATGCTGAATGCTGAATGCTGACGTACTGAGGACAACGACTGAGGACTGCTATAAGGATATGTCCTCGGCCGTCTGGTCCTCAGTACGTCAGCATTCAGCATTCAGCATTCATATTATATGGTATGGTATCCCTTCTCGATATTATCGGCCCCGTGATGGTAGGCCCATCATCCAGCCACACGGCAGGAGCTTGCAGGCTCGGCCTGCTGGGGAGAGGGCTGGTGAGCGGGACCCCGCAAAAAGCCCTGCTCGAGCTGCATGGGTCCTTTGCCCGGACCGGAGAAGGGCATGGCACCGATAAAGCCATTGTCGCTGGACTCATGGGATTCCGGCCCGACGATGAGCGCATAAGGACAGCACTCGAGATCGCCGAACAGGAAGGGCTCGACTACCGCTTCGAGAAGACCACCCTGTCCGACAGCTCTCATCCGAATACCGTAAGAATGACCCTCGAGCGGGGCGACATTCACGCCACCCTCGTGGGCTCTTCGCTGGGCGCCGGACGAGTGCTTGTTACTGAGATCGACGGATACCCGGTCGAGGTCACCGGAAACTTCCACACCATTGCGCTCGTAGCTGAAGACAGGAAGGGCTCGATTGCGCGCATTACCAGCATTCTCGCCGATCACGACATCAACATCGCCACGCTCAAGCTCACGAGAAAGCAGAAAGGCGGCGATGCGTTCATGGTGATCGAATGCGATGAGTCGCCGGGTGAAGGCGTTCGCGATGAGATCAGGTCGCTCGACTGGGTGAGATGGGCTCGCCGCCTCGACAAGGTTTCAGGAGCGTAGATGTATCGCGCTCTGGCGGATGCAATTCGGGAAGCAGAAGAGCAGAAAAAATCGCTCTGGCAGGTTGCGCTCGAGCGCGAGTCGGAAGATCAGGGTCGTTCCATCGATGAGATCCGCTCTTCTCTTCGTCGCGCGCTCGAGGTGATGCGGGGCGCGATTGGCGATGGAATGACCGGTGAGCTCAGGTCGTCGTCAGGCCTGGTAGGAGGCGATGCTGCGAAGCTGTTCAATGATTCGGCGGGTCCGCTTGCTGATACGCCATTCAGAGACATCCTCGCACGGGCACTCGCAGTACAGGAAGTGAATGCTGCAATGGGAGTGATTGTCGCTGCGCCGACTGCGGGAGGGGCGGGGACACTCCCTGCTGTTCTTACGGGACTGGCGAAAGCGAAGTCGATCCCTGAAGAGAAGCTGATCGATGCACTTGCAACCGCGGGGCTGGTCGGTGCAGTTATCGCCGAGCGCGCGTCGTTGTCGGGGGCTGAGGGCGGATGTCAGGCGGAAACGGGCGCAGGCGCGGCGATGGCCGCTGCCGCTGCCACGGAAATGCTTGGAGGAACTCCATCGCAGGCAGGACATGCGGTTGCACTGACAATGCAGGGAATGCTGGGGCTTGTTTGCGATCCGCTTGGCGGGCTGGTCGAGCTGCCATGCGTTTTCAGGAATGCAACGGGCGCGGCAATAGCCCTGGCTGGAATAGAGATGGCTCTCGCAGGGATAAAGTTTGCCATCCCGGCGGATGAAGTGATCGACGTGATGGGAGAGATAGGCCGGGAAATGGATGTCCGGTACCGCGAAACTGCCGGAGGCGGGCTGGCTGCCACTCCGACAGGGCGCAAGCTGGCGAAAGAGAGGCTTTACCAGATCAGAAGGTCATGAAATTCGGTAGACGCTGTTCAGGTAATGGCGTATTTTCGAGTCAAATCAGGGAACTACATAAATGAGCATATTCGATCGTCTGGCCCGACTTTTTAGATCCAATGTCAATGATCTGATTTCTTCGGCAGAACAGCCCGAGAAGATGCTGAATCAGATCATCATCGACATGCGCTCGCAGCTGGTGAAGGCTAAGCAGCAGGTTGCTGCAGCAATCGCGGATGAGAAGCGACTTCAGGACCAGACTGCTCAGGAGCTGCGCGAGTCCGAGGAGTGGGAGCATCGCGCGATGCTCGCGGTGAAAGAAGGCCGCGATGATCTCGCCAAGCAGGCGCTGATGCGCCGCCAGGAGCACGTCTCGCGCGGGTCGCAGATGCAGCTCACCTGGGAAGCGCACAAGCAGGAAACCGAGCGCCTCAAGGAATCACTCAGAGGCCTCAACGACAACATCGAAGAAGCATCGCGCAAGAAGAATCTTCTCCTTGCCAAGCAGCGTCGCGCTGAAGCGCAGAAGAGAATCTCCGAGACAATGTCGTCCATCTCGGAGAAGTCTGCCTTCGAGGCGTTCGCGCGAATGGAAGAGAAAATCGACCAGAACGAGCGCCAGATCAGGGCGCATGTCGAGATCAACGAGGAGTTTTCCGGCGACCGCCTGGCGAGCGATTTCAAGAAGCTCGAGGCGACTGCGGGGAATGCAACAGCAGATGCGCAGCTTCTCGCACTCAAGCAGAAGATGGGACTCATCGCCGCGCCTGCGCCCGACGCCAACAAGCAGCTCGGTGCGGGAGACAATGAAGAGGTCGCCGAAGTCGAAGAGATTCACGACGAGAATCCAACGACTTGAGCGACGCCGCGGGTGGTCAGCACTTCAAGCTAGCGCCTGCACTCGCGACAATTATTCTCACCATCCTCGCGCTGTGGCTGGTGGGGAAAACGGCCAATGTTTTTCTACTGCTCTTCGTGGCCATCATCATATCGCTGTACCTCGGCGCGGTACGCGATACGCTCGTTCATCGCGGAAGGCTGCCTGACCGTCTTGCGTTCTTCTTTGCGGTGGTGGGAACCCTCGTCGCCATTGTCGGGCTTTTCACGCTTCTCGTTCCGCCTGTCATAGAACAGACGCGCCAGCTCGTAACGGTTCTGCCGGACATGATCGGCAAGTGGGAAACAGGCCTCGACAAGTTTGCAGGCCGTTTCCCTGCTCTTCGCGAGGTGTGGAAGCCCGGAGAGCACAAGGTTCTTCACGCGGTCTACGACCAGGTGTCCTCAGCTTCGGGTGAAGTGTTTCCGAAAGTCTTCTCCCTCGTGAATGTTCTGATCGAAGTCTTTGCAGTGTTCGTGATGAGCATTTATCTCGCGCTGCAGCCGGGTGTTTACCGCGAATGGCTGATCGCTCTCTTTCCGCCGGTGCATCGTGATCTGATCCGCGATGTGCTGCGAGATCTCGCCGATGCTCTTCGCTCGTACATCGTCGCACAGCTTCTGGCGATGGCGATTCTCGGAACGTTCACAGCGCTTGGACTTTACATCCTGAACGTTCCGTACTGGCTCACTTTCGGAATCTTCACCGGATTGGTCGCGGTGGTTCCTTTCTTTGGGAGTCTGCTTTCGACAATTCTGCCGGCGATGATCGTGCTTGGCACGCCCGGCGGAGGAACAAGATCGCTGCTTGTAATTCTGCTTGGCGTTATTGTGCATCTCTTCGAGGGAAATGTCGTTGCGCCGCTGGTGATGTCGCACAAAGTCGAGCTGCCACCCGTTCTCACCATCATGGCGGTGCTGGTGATCGGCAAGCTCCTTGGGCCGCTCGGACTTGTGATTGCAGTGCCGATGCTCGCGGCATTGATGGTGATTGTGCGGCGCATTCTCATCAACCGCATTTACGAAGGAAAGGGATTCAGGAGGAGCACGCGCGATCGAACTTTCGTATTGCGGGTTCCGGCGCCGGATGGAGGCGTTCTTCTCCCCAGCGAGCCTATCGTCGATGTCCTTCATTTTCGTTACCCGCCCGAAGTCGCCGTCCCACCCGTTGTAGTGAAGACCGCCTGACTCCACGCCGCTCTTTGATGAGCGGCGTTTTTGTTTGGTGTCATACGCACACCCGGCTCGAGTAAAATCCGCGCATGCCACAGGTGAGCTCGTGGTCTGCACCGGTGATATCCATGCGCGGCGTAACCAAGTCGTTCGCGCGAGGCCTTGCACGCGCGTCGAGGCGAACGCTTGCAATCACCGATGTCGATCTCGAGGTCTATCCCGGCGAAGTGATCGTCATCTCGGGCGATGAGGGCTCGGGAAAGACAACTCTGCTTCAGTGCGCGTGCTCCATTCTGCGCAGCGACGAAGGCGCAGTGAAGCACGCAGTGGCGAGCTATGTCGCTGCGGTTCCGGTTTTCTACCCGTTTCTCACGGTTCGGGATGTGCTTGCATTGCGCGGTGCCCAGCCTGAACGAGTCGAGACGCTCATCGGCGCGTTCGATCTCAAGCCGTTTGCCGCCGGCGTCGTTGCAAATCTTTCCGCGTCAGCCATGAAGAGACTTTCCATTGCTGAAGCGCTTGTAAGAGAGCCGGAGGCAGTTCTGATTGACACAAGCTCGTTCGAGGTTCCATCCTGCACTACGGTCGGCGCAATCATCGGGTTCGGCACAGCTGCCGTTATCGCTGTACGGAACTGCTCATCGCTCGCGCGAATTGCCACGAGAATAATTTGTCTCGAGCAAGGCCGCATCGCTCGCACTTTCAATACGAGTCATTCCCTCGTGGCTGAGCGCATTCATTAGCGGCAAATAAACCCGGGCGTCGGCGTTGATTATTGTTACTTTGGAGCAATGACGGACTTCCGCCTCTACAATACTCTCACCCGCAGCGTCGAGGATTTTTCGCCTGAAGACGGTGAAACCGTCCGCATGTACACCTGCGGGCCAACTGTCTACAACCCCGCGCACCTCGGAAATTTTCGCACTTTTTTATTCGAGGATCTGCTGAGGCGGGTGATTGCGCTTCGCGGCTGGAAGGTTCACCAGGTGATGAACCTCACTGACGTCGACGACAAGATCATCAAGCGTGCTGCCGAGAGATCGCTGCGCATTGGCGAGGTCACCGAGCCCGTCATCGAGATTTTTCACAAAGATCGAGCCTATCTCCGGGTTCAGGATGCGGAGCAGTATCCGCGCGCGACTGATCACATCCCCGAAATGCTCGATCTCGTTGCGTCGCTGATCGACAGGAATCTCGCGTACGTCGCGGACGATGGCTCTGTTTATTACGCGATCGACAGGTTCGATGGCTACGGAAAGCTGTCGCGACTGGATACCAGAGAGATCAAGAGCGGCGCTCGCGTGGCGCAGGACGACTATACCAAGGAAAATGCCCAGGACTTTGCGCTCTGGAAAGCGGCGAAGGACGAGGATGAAGCATCTGGCGCTGCGTGGGATTCTCCGTGGGGTCGCGGGCGCCCAGGCTGGCACCTCGAGTGCTCCGCGATGGCAATGCGCTATCTCGGCGCAACCATGGACATTCACTGCGGCGGAGTAGATCTGGTCTTTCCTCATCACGAAGACGAAATCGCGCAATCCGAAGGCGCGACTGGAAAGACTTTTTCACGATTCTGGTGCCATGGTGAGTTTCTGCTCACCGATGGAAGCAAGATGGCCAAGCGAGTAGGCAATGTTGCTACGGTGGGAGATCTGAAAGAGCAGGGAGTGTCAGCTGCGGCATTTCGCGCGTTCGTGTTTTCGACTCACTACCGCAAGCAGCTGAATCTTTCCGCAGAAGCGCTGGAGTCCGCGATCGAGGGAGTTCGTCGCATTGGAGATTTTGCGGACCGTCTCGCCTCGGCTTCGGGTGGAACCCCGGAGCTCGCTCAAGCCGCGCAAAAACTCGAGGAAGAAGCATCGGCCGCATTTTTCGACGATCTCAATGCGCCGCTGGCGATGGGGGCATTGTTTACGTTCGTCCGCAGCGCGAATGCCGAGCTGGCCCGGGGCGGAACAGATGTGGTTTCACTGGAGGCCGCGCGATCTGCCTTCGCGAAGATCAATGGCGTCCTCGACATTGTGCCAGATCCGGAGGTCGTGGACGACGCGACCGACATCGAGGCTCTGCTCGCTGAGAGAAAAGCGGCTCGCGAGAAGCGGGATTTTGCGCGCGCAGACGCAATTCGGCGTGAGCTCGAGGAAAAAGGAATCGAGATCAAGGATGGGCCCACCGGAACTGCGTGGAAGCGAGTCAGATAGCTGCCTGCCCACTTGTTTCACCTGCAGAAAATCCGCTATAATTGTAGGCTTGCGTAGAATCGCTGTTGCTGACGTAGCTCAATTGGCAGAGCAGCTGATTTGTAATCAGCAGGTTGGGAGTTCGATTCTCCCCGTCAGCTCTGCCAATTGGATTCAGGTGCGCGTATTGCTCCGGGTTCCAGGCGGCTTTCAGGAAAACTGGGTGGGGTACCCAAGCGGCCAACGGGAGCAGACTGTAAATCTGCCGGCTTATGCCTACGAAGGTTCGAATCCTTCCCCCACCATGTGATGGAAAGGGACGGATTTTTTGTCGGTAGTTCTGGTACCCGGTACCGTAGTTCTGGTTGTTGTAATATGCGGGAGTAGCTCAGTTGGTAGAGCACTAGCCTTCCAAGCTTGTGGTCGCGGGTTCGAGTCCCGTCTCCCGCTCTGCACGCTGTAGTCAGCATTCAGTATTCAGCATTCGGTAGTTGCTCGCGTAGCTCAGTCGGTAGAGCACACCCTTGGTAAGGGTGAGGTCATCGGTTCAATCCCGATCGCGAGCTCTGTAGCACGAGGCACCAACAGGACCCAAAGGGGAACAGTAAATGGCAAAGGCGAAATTCGAGCGGACGAAGCCGCACGTGAACGTTGGAACGATCGGCCACGTCGATCATGGAAAGACCACCCTTACCGCTGCGATCACTGCGATCCAGGCGAAGAAGGGACTGGCTCAGACCGTCGCATTCGACCAGATCGACAAGGCTCCAGAGGAGAGAGAGCGCGGCATCACGATCGCCACCGCTCACGTCGAGTACGAGAGCGAGAAG
>DASROK010000189.1:0-2066 GCA_035646915.1 Gemmatimonadaceae bacterium | reverse complement strand
TCTCCGACCTGCTCAAGGATGTAGCAGGCAAGTATGCGTTGAACGCGGATACGCGCCAATATTATGTCGACGCTCTTCGCGCAATCGAATCGGACTACTATCGTTCCGAGCTCCTGAAGACAATGGGAACCGGCGGCGACTGGGATGCAAAGACAACTGCCTTTGTTCTCGACGCGGTCGCGGGCATCAAGTCCGACTATTACAAATCGGAATCGCTGAAGTCACTCGCGAAGGCGGACAAGATCAACGACTGGTCCACGTACTTCAATGCGACGACAACGATCGAGTCCGACTACTACAAGAAAGAGACGCTGCAGGCAGCGCTCAACAGAAAGCCGCTCTCCCGTGAAGTTGTTGCGGGCGTGCTGAACGTTGCGCAGCGAATCAAGTCTGACAGCGAGATGGCTGACGTGCTCTCGAGTGTCGCGCGCAGCTACAATCTGGATGACGGATTGCGCGCCGCTTATGAAAAGGCGGTCGACAACATGGATTCAGACTACTATCGGGGTGCAGCCCTCTCCGCGCTTAGACGAAGCGTCTCGAGATGAACCTTACGGTGGAGCGCACGCTATGGCGTGCGCTTCACCACTCCGCACGCGATGCGCGCACCGGCATTGCCTGCAGGCTGAGAGGTCTGATCGTCAGCCGCTGCATGAATCACTATCGCGCTTCCATCGTCGTCGAACAGCGACGTCGATCCTTCAGTAAGTGAGACGCGATCGGTGGTGAACGAGGCCTTCCCTGTTCCGTCGGCATTCACGGTGAAGTTTGGCGCGTCACCCGCGTGAGGCCCCGCCGGATTGTCGAGGCCATGCTGGCGCCCAAGCGGGTTGAAGTGTGCGCCGGCGCTTGAAAAGGGAGTCGAACCAGACCCGTCGCACGTTCCTGTCATGTGAAAGTGAATACCGTGCGGACCCGCAGGCATTCCGGTAACCTGCACTTCAACGTGCACGATCTTGTCCATGTCCTGCCAGAGCTCGGCCGTTCCTTTCTGCTCTCCTGCTGCGTTTGCAATTGTCGCGTACGCAGCGGCAACGCGATTGAGCGGAGACGGCGCCGACGCGCATGCGGCGATTGCAATCGTGACTGCAGCTGAAAGCGTGAACGTCGTGATCGAATTGCGACTCATTCTTTCCTCGAGTTGAATTTCGGGCCGCGAGAGAAGGTAGCGGCGCGTCATGCCCGGGCAAGGAGCGTGCAACTCACTGCAGCGCTACGCCGAGGGCGTTGAGCAAGTCGCGAACTCCGGGATACTGTGGTGCCACCTGCGCCAGACGCAGCGCCATTCCGCGCGCCGCCGGAACGTTACGGGTCATCGCGTAAGCGAGCGACAGCTGGTACATGGCCGTCGCGTTGTTCGGATCTAGCTGAAGTGTCTCCTCGAGCAATGGAATTCCCCGCTCCGGTTTCTTGTCCTGCATTTCCAGGATGCCGAGCGAGAATGCGGTAAAGCTCGACGGCTTGATCGAGTAAGCTTTCTCGAGATACGGCCGCGCCTTGAGCGGCTCGCGCGCAGACAACAACGCTCTACCGGCAAGCTCCCATCCCACCGGAATTCCGGGAGCGTCACGAATCAGGCCTTCATATTCCATGACCGCACTGTCTGCCTGTCCCGCTGCGAGAAATCTGGTCGCGATCGCCGTCTTCGCCTGTGCCCATGACAATCCACCGCGTGACACTGCGAATGCGAGGCTGTCGACGTAGCTGGTTGGAACGTACGTACCTCGATAATCGAGCTGGCTCGCAATCGGCACAAAGGGCCATCGGGTTGTGACCGTCTTTATCGTGTGATAGGCAATTCGCTGGTCGAGATCTGTGAGCCTCATGCGAGAGGTGTACGCTTCCCATCCCGCAAAGCGAGACACGTCCGCTTTGCGTCCAAGGAAATTCGCTTGCTCCAGCGCGTTGAAGTACATGCGCGCCAGGAGAACCTGTCCGCGCTGGTTCGGATGCACGTGCTCGAGAAACAAGTCGAATCCGGGAATACGGTAGGCAGCTTCCGCGGCAAAACCTTCCACAGCCGGCACGTAAACGGAATTCGTTTCGCGAGCGACAAGCCCTACCAC
>DASROK010000188.1:0-2374 GCA_035646915.1 Gemmatimonadaceae bacterium | reverse complement strand
GTACTGGGCGCAGCTCCGCGAGCTCGCAGGGGTGGTTGTTCCTGAATCGACGCGCGACCGCGTCAATGAGATGCTTCAGTCGGAGCTCGACCTGAAACTCGCGAAGCTGACTGAGGAGTACGAGCTCAAGCTCGCCGATCTCAAAGCATCATATCCGACGATTGTTGCACGACAGCTTGCGGAAGGATTGTTGAAAGCCGTTCCGCAGATTGGACCGATGATCGCGGCCTCTGGATTCGTGATGCCGTCACCGGCAAAACCTGTCGAGACTTCAGTACCGGTTGCGCCACCGGAAAAAATCGAGGCGAAGAAAGTAGAAGCCGCAAAAGTCGAAGAGGCGAAAGTCGAAGAGGCGAAAGTAGAAGCTGCACCGGTCGTTGCAGTGAAAGCCGCAGCTGAAGAGCCGGGCCTCACGATCGATGCATACATCGAAAGCGAGCGCTGCACAACGTGCAATGAGTGCACGAACCTGAACAAGAAGATGTTCGCGTACAACGCGGACAAGCAGGCGTACGTCAAGGATGCAAAGAGCGGAACCTTTGCGCAGCTGGTTCAGGCCGCGGAGAAGTGTCCCGTTGGAGCAATTCATCCGGGAACGCCGCTCAACGCAAAAGAAAAGGACCTCGAGAAATGGCTGGAGCGAGCGCGAGCTTTCTGAACAGGATGCGAGGCCGCGCGAGCTCCTTCGGGTTCTCGCACGGGGTCCATCCGCCAGAGCACAAGGAGCTTACATCGAAGCTTCCGATAAGGCGCATGCCTTATCCTGACGAGCTCATTCTCCCTCTTCGGCAGCATGCAGGAAAACCGGCGAAGCTCATTGTTTCCAAGGGTGCGCACGTAGAGCGTGGCGACATGATCGCCGCAGCCGACGGATGGATGTCCTCTCCGGTTCATGCGTCGGCTGCCGGATGGATCGACGACATCATATGGGCACCGCATCCCGACGGGACGATGGCGCAAGCGGTTCGTCTTCGCGTCGAGCGTTATTCACCACAGGTGTCGCGACCACGTCTGGTTCCCGACTGGCATGGCCTGACACGCAAGCAGGTTGTTCAGGCGGTCCAGGATGCAGGCGTGGTAGGACTTGGAGGCGCAGCGTTCCCGACGCACGTGAAGCTCGCACCTCCGGACGATCTGAAGGTTGACACGATCGTTTTAAATGGGGCCGAGTGCGAGCCGTATCTCACGAGCGACCATCGCGTGATGGTCGAGTATGCGACGCGCGTTCACTTCGGCATCCGCATCATGATGCATGCGCTGGGCGCAGCGAGGGCGATTGTCGGGATCGAGCGCAATAAACCTGATGCGATCGCCGAGATGGAGCGGACGAAGCCGTCGGACCTCGACATTACAATTCTTCCGCTCACAGTGAAGTATCCGCAAGGCGCCGAAAAGATGCTGGTGAAAGCGGTTCTCAACCGTGAAGTGCCATCGGGAAAACTTCCCGCGCATGTCGGCGTGATTGTCCAGAACGTTGGATCAGCAGCTACGCTCGCCGAAGTTTTCGAGACAGGCATGCCGCTCATCGAGCGGATTGTCACCGTCAGCGGGAAAGGCGTGCGTCGCCCTGGCAATCTGATCGTTCCCGTAGGCACGATGCTTCGCGATCTGCTCGCGTTTTGCGGCGGCACAACCGCCGATGCAGCGGAAATACTTTTTGGCGGCCCGATGATGGGTCTGCCGCAGCGCGACCTCGACGTTCCGCTGCTCAAGGGTACCAGCGGTGTTGTCGTCCTGACGGAAGATGAGATCCGGGACGTGGTGTCGTATCCGTGCATTCACTGCGGTCGCTGCCTCGACGCGTGCCCGATGTACCTGAATCCGTCGTTTCTCGGCGATCTCGCCAAAGCTGGCCGCGTCGAGGAAATGGAAACGAATCATCTCGCGGACTGCATGCTGTGCGGATCGTGCAGCTATGTCTGCCCGTCGAACATTCCACTCGCCCAGCTGTTCCAGGCAAGCAAGACCGCGCTCAGAAAACGGAAGGCGGCATCATGAACGCCATCCGCGTCAGGAAGATAGAGTCCACCGCTCCACAACGTGACGTGCCGCTTGTGATTGCCGCGTCTCCACATCTCAAGGGACGCGACAGCATTCCAACGATCATGTGGAACGTTGTCGGGTCGCTCGTTCCGATCGTCGTGGCGTCAATCTGGTTCTTCGGTCCCAGTGCGTTTCTGGTGATCGCCGCGAGTGTCGCAGGGGCATTTCTCACCGAGCACTTCATTGGAAAGCGCGGAACGCTGATGGACGGCTCCGCGGCGATCACCGGAATTCTTCTAGGTCTTACGCTTCCAGCTGGAATTCCTCTATGGATGCCGTTCCTCGGTGGCGCATTTGCCATTGGAATAGGCAAACTGCTTTTCGGCGGACT
>DASROK010000187.1:0-19300 GCA_035646915.1 Gemmatimonadaceae bacterium | reverse complement strand
ACCATGAAAGAGTCGAGCTCGGGTGACTTCGAAGCCTCGCGAACGCCGTTGGAGAATGCGTCGAGAGCGACCACGAGCAGTCTCGCCTTGCGACGGCCGCGCACGGCCATCACGTGCAGTCCGCGCTTTCCGTTCGGGACACGTCCGCCGAGTGTGGGGACTTTGAGCTCCCGCTCGCCAACAGCGACAAAGAGAAGAGGTGTGCGAAAAACTTTTTTCTCTCCCTCGACCTCGAGCTCGACCGCGATTGTCGGCATGCGGACGATGGTCCAGATCAGCGCGACAAAGCTCGAGAGTTTGTAGCCGAGATATTTCTCGATCTTTTCCCTGGTTCGCATGAAGACGACGTATGCGCCGATCGAGCTCGTACCGTGAAACAGAGACTCTCCAACCCGCCCGACGTCGGTCGTAATGACGAATGGTCCGCCGGCGACTTCCGCGGCTTCATTCAGATCGATTGGGAGCCGGTGATCTTTCGCGAAATGATTTAGCGTGCCGGAGGGAAGCACTGCCATCTCGACACCGCTCGACGCAATCACTTCGACAGCAGTGCGGATTGTACCGTCGCCGCCTGCGATGAGTATTCTCGCCTCGCCTTCGACCACTTTCTCAGCGATACGATCGCGCAATTGGTCTGGGGGGACTTCTATTATGTCGAAAAGGCCCGTGCGCTCGAGAGCGCCACGGGCCTTGTCTGCCGTTCCCGATTCCGGGTTAACGAATGCCGGGATCAGTCTGCAGTCTTCCAGAACCCCGAAAGTGCTGTACCGTCGGGCGACTCGCGCAGCTTCTCGAATGCACGCTCGCGGATCTGGCGGATGCGCTCGCGTGTCACTCCCATGAGCGCGCCGATCTTCTCCAGTGTCATCGCATCCGATCCCTGCTCGAGACCGTAGTACAGATGGAGAATTTTTCTTTCGCGCGGGGTCAGGTATTTCCGGAAGACCTTGTCGATGAACTCCTTCATGAGGTGGAAATCGGTCACTTCCTCGATCTCCGCTCCGTCGACTCCGGCGAATCTCTCGCCCAGCGTGCACGCCTCGCGGTCACTGCGATCGATTGGCGCGTCGAGAGAGATTTCGGTGGCGCTCATCTGCTTCGCTGAGCGTACCGCTTCCGGCGTCTCTTCGAGGAGTCTTCCGATTTCGTGGTCTGTGGGGTCGCGCTTTAAAACCTGGGAGAGAACTGTCTGTGCGCGGGCCAGCTTGATTAGCTGTGAATTCTGATTGAGAGGGATTCTTACTGAGCGGGTCTGTTCGGCGAGGGCTTTGAGGACTGCCTGCCGGACCCACCAGACTGCGTATGAGATGAACTTCACTCCCTGCTCTGGATCGAACTTTCTCACGGCCTTCAGAAGTCCCTCGTTTCCGATAGCGACGAGCTCGGAGAGGTCGAGGCCATGACCCTGATACTTCTTGACGTACGAGATGACGAACCTGAGGTTCGCGGTGACCAGTCTCTCTGCAGCCTTTTCATCTCCTGCCTGTGCGCGACGCGCCAGCCGACGCTCTTCTTCTGCGTCAGTTATCAGCGGGAGTTTCTGGATGTCCTGGAGGTACTGATCGAATGCGGTGGAAGGGGACGAACGGAAAAAGCCTTTAGACCTGCTCTCGGTCGAAGTCTGCATTCACGCCCCGGTTGGGTTGTTAGCGCAAGCGCTTATGGGCTCGCTTCA
Source organism: Gemmatimonadaceae bacterium (assembly GCA_035646915.1). Lineage (GTDB taxonomy): Bacteria > Gemmatimonadota > Gemmatimonadetes > Gemmatimonadales > Gemmatimonadaceae > UBA4720. Next base: position 17,625 of record DASROK010000187.1, on the reverse strand, counting down.
CCTGTATTGGGCGCACAGTAGCGACGGGGCGGTATGCAGTCAACAGCCACGTTTCATGCCAAAACAATTTGTGATACTGCCGCCATTCTTACATGGTAGACGGCGGATCTTTGGTCTTCGTTCGGCTGGTTCCGGTGAGAACTCCGATTCCAATCAGAACGATTACGCCGACGGCAATCCATTGCGCAGGGACGCCGAGAAGGTAGGCGGCGATCGCAAGGCCGACGATGAGAACTATGAACCCGATGAGATAAGTACCGAACGACGACATCGAAGGGCTCCCTTTGTCGATTCGGTTATGGCTAGGGCAATTCTTAAACCAGAACTGCGGTACCGAGTTCCGGAAAAACCAGAACTGCGGTACCGGGTTCCAGAAAAACCAGAACAGCGGTACCTGGTCCCAGAAAAACCAGAACAGCGGTACCTGGTCCCAGAGAAAACCAGAAATGCGGTACCTGGTCCCAGAGAAAACCAGAAATGCGGTATTTGGTTTGTCCGGTACCCGGTACCGCAGTTCTGGTTTTTCCGGTACCCGGTACCGCAGTTCTGGTTTTTCTGGGACCAGGTACCGCAGTTCTGGTTTTTCTGGAACCCGGTACCGCTGTTCTGGTTTTGTCCTGTAGAGGTCTATCTCTTTGCCAATCCTTCGAACATCTCTCCAACCGCACTCAGGTTGGGAATGACATTGAGCTCGACCAGAGTCTGCGGAAGGATGTGCTCCTCTTCCTTGGCCACCAGCACGGCCTTTCCGGTATGTCTTCCAAATCGCGCGGCCTGCCTGCACGATGGAGTCCAGATGTCCAACGTCGCGCCGATCACGTTGCCGCCCGTGTCATCAACGAGGAATCGGCCGAGGTACTTCTTGCCCATGAAGACTTCGACGTAGCGGGCGAGAGGGAAAATGCGCGGATCGGCAGCAACAATTCCGGGGCGGACGAAACGGCCGCGGCGGGTTGTTCCCTTGAGACAATACTGAGTGATCGAAACGGGGACTTCTTCACCCGGTTGAGCTTTCGCGAATCGTGACGGATCAGGAATGATTCCTTCAGCGCGCATCCTGAGTGCTTCGGCTGCAGTCGCTCGACGGTATTGTCCGCCATTCGACGCGATTTTCTTTGCGGTTACTACCAGAGGATCGAGGAGGGGCTCGGCATAAACAAGAACAGGCGCGTGGACGTATGCTGCCTTTCCTATTGGAAGTCTGGCGGCTCCGGTCCCGATGAAAATGATTGCAATGACGACGGCAACCGCCAGACGTAATAGATCGTCACGCTTCATGTCAGCACCTCCCGCACGATAGACTCAGCCACAGACACGGTCCAACCAGAGTCGGCACCCGCCATTTCACCGATCGCGCAGGGCAGCGCATACCTGATCTCCCCCTCGCGAGCTTTCTTGTCGGACTGCATCACTTCCAGAATCCGGTCGGCATCCATGTCATTCGGACGTTCAACCGGAAGTCCTGCTGCTGTGAGGGCACCTCGAATTTCCTTCTCAGTGCCCCCTGCCGCGATCCCGACACGCTCGGCCATTCTGGACTCGAGCGTCATCCCGATCGCGACCGCTTCTCCATGCGCCAGCGAAAAACCGCTCAGCATTTCGACCGCATGACCGACGGTGTGTCCGAAGTTGAGAATCTTCCGAACGCCGCCTTCGTGCTCATCCCGGGCAACAATGCCCGATTTGATCTCTATGCTACCGACGATGACATCGGCGAGCGAGTCACCCGCTGCATCCCGTCCGTACAGGACCCGGGGGATGGCGCTGACCACGGAATCAAAGTAACCCCGATTGGCAATCGCGCCATGTTTAAGCGCTTCGGCAAATCCCGTTCTCAACTCTCTAAGTGGAAGCGTATCAAGGAGTTGCGGGTCTACCAAAACTCCTGCCGGCGGGTGAAAAGCCCCCACCAGGTTCTTTCCCGCCTGGGTATCTACCCCCGTTTTTCCGCCAATCGAGGCGTCGATCATCGCCAGAAGGGTGGTCGGAACATGGACGATCGGTACGCCCCGCATGTACGTTGCGGCGACGAACCCAGCAAGATCTCCTATCACCCCGCCGCCAAGGGCAACTATGGCGGAGTCGCGGCCGAAACCCCTCTCGATCAGCTGGTCGGTAATCCACCCCCAGCTCCCGCGCGACTTGCTGTTCTCGCCCGCCGGGATGACGAGGCAATCGTTCGCGTCTATGCCAAGCGATTCCGATGCGATACTACCATATAGAGGTCCGACATTCGTGTCGGTGATGACCGCATAGCGGTGCGCCGGGGCTATCTCTCTGACGAATTCCCCGAGGTTCCTTAGCGATCCCGCCTTTACGTCAATTGGGTACTTCAGCGCTACCAAGTAACTTCCCCCGCACCACCCCGGGTATTAGCAACTCGCGCCAAAGTGAACAGCAGGTCCGATAGCCGGTTTAGATAAACAACGACTATCTGCGGGATCTCCACTTCCTTCTGCAAATGGATCACTCGTCGCTCCGCTCGTCGGCAGACGGTCCGTGCTATGTGCAAGGAAGCGGCCTTTGGAGTTCCACCGGGGACAATAAACGCACGGAGCGGCTCGAGCTCCCGGTCGCATGCATCGATTTCCTTTTCGAGACTCACGATGCGCGCGTCATCGATCTGAGCTTTTGCGAGATGGTCGTGCATCTTTTCGAGATTGGGAGTCGCGAGCAGCGCGCCGATTGAAAACAGGTCGCGTTGAATTGGAACGAGCACTTCATCTATTCGCGGCATTACTTCGACGGCGCGCGCAGCGCCAAGAAATGCATTCAGCTCGTCGACTTCACCGTACGCTTCGACTCTTGGATCATCCTTGTAAACGCGGCCTCCGCCGAACAACCCTGTCTGTCCCGCGTCGCCGGTCTTGGTGTAAATCTTCATGGTTTCAAATCTGGCTATATTGCCCCGAATGCACGAGATAAAGGACATCACCATCATCGGAGGCGGGCCGACAGGTCTTTTCGCCTCTTTTTATGCGGGAATGCGCGGCGCAACAGCGCAGATTGTCGATACTCTTCCGCAGCTTGGCGGTCAGCTTACTGCCCTCTATCCCGAGAAATACATCTTCGATGTTGCGGGCTTTGCAAAAATCCTCGCTAAGGATCTTGTTCGCGATCTCACGGAGCAAGCGGCCCAATTCAACTTCCCGTCCTACCTCGGCCAGCACGTTCAGGCTCTCGAGGAGGAGGATGGTCACTTTGTCCTTGTTACGGATACCGACCGATTTCCAACGCGATCAGTTCTGATCGCAGCCGGTATCGGGGCGTTCTCTCCGCGGCGCCTTCCTCAGCCATGCGCTGAGCCATGGTACGGCAGGGGAATCTTCGACAATGTCGTCGACCCGGAGAAATACCGCGGCCAGAGGATCGTGATCATCGGCGGCGGTGACTCGGCGTTCGACTGGTGTCATCAGCTGCGTGATCGTGCTGCTTCAGTGACGCTCGTCCACAGGTCCGACAAATACCGCGCGCATGGGGCAACTGTTGCGGAAGTTCAGGCTGCGGTCGTTGCCGGGAAGACCGTTCTCCTTCCTTTTCATGAGCTCGCAGATGTTCTGTCAGTCGATGGTGCTCTGTCGGGAATTGTCGTGAAGGATGTTAAGACCAAAGAGACGAAGACTCTCGAAGCGGACACGGTGCTGCCTATGCTTGGATTCATTTCCGACATCGGCCCTCTCGCGAACTGGGGACTTACTCTCGAGAAGAACGAGATTCTGGTGAACTCGCTGATGGAGACCGGCCGGCCGGGGATCTATGCTGCTGGCGATATCACTGCATATCCGGGAAAGCTGAAACTGATCGCTACTGGATTTGCTGAGGCGTGCACGGCGGTCAATCAGGCTTTCCACTGGATCTATCCGGATAAGAAAGTGAATCCGGGTCACTCGTCCAATCTCGCGGTTTTCGGACAAAAGGACGACTAAATCGGTTTGTTAATTGATTTTACGAGTACGCGACGCGGGGATCAGCTTTAGCATAAGCAAGATCGGTAATGAGATTCACGAGAACGAACACTACCGATAAGAACAACACAGATCCGTTGATCGCCGGAAGATCACGGCGAGCAATTGCGTTCACCACGTAGCGACCAATCCCCGGCCACGAAAAAATTGTCTCGGTAAGAATCGAGCCCGTCAGGTAGTAACCGAAATCGAGACCGAGAACGGTGATGATCGGGATCATGGCGTTTCGCAGCGCGTGGCGCGCGATGACAACACGTTCACGCAATCCCTTCGCGCGAGCAGTCCGAACAAAATCACCGCCGAGTACCTCGAGCATCGAAGAGCGCGTCACGCGCGCGAGGAATGCAATAGAGCGAGAGCCGAGTGCGAGAGCAGGAAGAATCAGATACTTCACGCCACCGTAGCCTGAAGGTGGAAGCCATCGCAACGTCACTGCGAAAATCAGAATCAGAATCAATCCAACCCAGTAGACCGGGAAAGAAATTCCGAGGTATGCGAGACCGAGTCCGAATCGATCGAACCATCCGCCAGGATTTCTTGCGGAAAGAACTCCGATCGTGATTCCGAGAATCGATGCGAGCAGCATCGCGGAACCGGCGAGGAGCAATGTCTTGGGAAATCTTTCCTTGATGTCGCGAATGATTGGACGCTGCGTGATGTAAGAGTTGCCGAGGTCCCCTTTGAGGACGCCGCTGGCGTAGAGAACGAACTGTTTCGGCAGGGGATCATCGAGATGCAGCTCTTTCCTCAGACGAGCAATCGTCTCGGCATCGGCTCGCTCACCGACCATGTCCTGAACCGGATCACCCGGTGCCACATACAATAGAAGAAAGACAACTATCATGACCCCGATCAAAGTCGGGATCGACAGGACGAGACGGCGGACGATGAAAGCGAACACTTATCGCTGGAACTGAATTCCCACGTCCGTCCACCGCTGGCCGGTGAAGATCGTCGGCACCTTGAAGTTCGTGATCCACGGCTGCACGGCATACAGCTCTTTATAAAAGAAGAGATAGATCATCGGCGCATCGTCGAACTCGAGCTGATCGGCCTGCTTGTACAATGCGGTGCGTTTTGCATCGTCGAGCTCGCGCCGTGCATCGTTCACGAGCTTGTCGAATGCAGGATTGGAATAGAACGAAACGTTTCCACCTACGCCTTTGTTCGCCGTGTGAAGCAGAGGATACAGAAAGTTCTCGGCATCCGGATAATCCGCAAACCAGTCCTTCAGAGCCATGTCAGTCTTTCCTGCACGAGCAGCTTCACGCATCGACGATGCGTCACGCTGGACGAGAGTGACGCGCACGTTAGCCTCTTTCAGATATGCCTGCACAGTCTGCGCGATTCGCGGGAACGGCGGAGTCTGCGATGACCACAGCTCGACGTCGATACCGTTGGGGAAACCTGCCTGTGCAAGAAGCTGCTTTGCTTTCGCGAGATCGTGCGCGTAGCCCTTGCGAGTGGAATCACCACCCGCAAGCGAAGGAGGAATTACACCAGCGGCAAGATTTCCGCGGCCGCTCACGATTCCATCGAGAATACTCTTCGAGTCGACGGCGTAGTTGAGAGCCTGGCGAACTCTCTTGTCGGCCAGAGGTCCGCGAGTCGTATTGATCGCGATATAGAAAACACGAAGCGCAGGTGCTGACTCGAGCATTGCTTTCTTCTCGTCGGTCTGCTCCCAGTTTCTCGTTTCGCCTTCAGGGACATACAGCACGTCGACGTTTCCACTCTCGAATTCGGCGACTGCTGTACTTGGCTCGGGAATGATTCGCGCGAGAAGTGAATCAGACTTTGGACGCCCCTCGAAGTATTCCGTGTTTGCCGCGTACTTGATGTAGTCGTCGTGCTTCCATTCAACGAACTTCCAGGGGCCGGTTCCAATCGGATGCTCGCCGAAGTTTGCCGGTGCGGAATCGGGAACGATGGCGGCGACCGGCATTGCGAGAAGCTTCGGGAAAATCACGAAAGGCTCTGAGAGCCTTATGATGAGCGTGCTGTCGTTCGGGGTGCTGAGTCCGGCGATGGTTTTTGCTTTTCCGTCGCCGTAGGCCTTGGCGCCATCGATCGGGTAAAGTGGCCAGCCTCGACCGCCTTTCGTCTTGGGATCGAGGACGCGCTGGAAGGTAGAGACGACATTCTTTGCGCTGAACGGCCGGCCGTCGTGGAACTTTACGCCGGTTCTGAGGTGAAACGTGTAGGTCAGTCCGTCGCTCGAGACGTCCCATGACCGGGCAAGTCCCGGAACCACCTGAGCGTCCGGAGTGAAGCGGACAAGACCGTCGAACATATATCCAACCGCGCGGCCGGTCGGCGTATCAGTCGATAGCGCGGGATCGAGCGAGCGCGGGTCGTAGGTGTCGCGCGAATCGATCAGAGTACGCCGCGAGGGAGACGATTCGCCGCCCTTGCAGGCGGTTGCGGCCAAAAGAGTTACAACGAGAATCCGCGGAATGCGCATGACGTTACCGTTGACATTGTGGGGCGGGACGCGAGAACTTACCGGGCCCTCCAGAAGGCGTCAAACAATGAGCGAAGACTACTATTACAGGCGCCAACTCGGAGCCACCGATCTGCTGCCCGCCATCGGTGTCGGCATCGCTGCCGGTCTTGGTGCTTTTTATCTGGTGCAACTCTTAATCCAGCGCACGCCACTGGTTCCGTCGCCCGCCGTGGTCCGGGAGCCGCCGCTTCCTGACAAGACAAGCGGTCCGGCCGGAGCGTGGGATCGAAAACGCGAAGGCTGATGCGACGCGGGCTCACGCGTGCCCTCTCGTTGCTCGGCTGCGCTCTTCTCCTCACGTTTACCTCGACGACTTCCTCCGGCCAGGAAGTCAATTGCGACGCGGGTGATCTCGAGGTCAGAAAGCTCTCGTTCGAGGGCAACACCGCATTTACCGATACCGATCTCTCGAAGATCATCGTCACCACAGCGTCGCCATTTGCACGCACCGTGCTGCATCTTCCATACAGTGCGAGACGCTGCCTCGACCGGAATGAGCTCCCCAAGGATCGCGCTCGACTCGTAATCTTTTATCGCAGGCGGGGGTATCCCGATGCGACGGTCGATACCGCCATCGCAGTCTCGGGGAAGGGAGTAGAGGTGAAGTTCGTGATACATGAAGGACTGCCGACAAAACTTCAGTCGCTCGTGATCGAGGGACTGGATTCTGTTGCGAGCAGGTCTTCAATAGTGAACCGGCTTCCGATTCATGCGGGAGAGCGGTTCGACAGAATCAATCTCGAGGCGGCGCGCGACTCCATTGCCCGGCGTTTGCGGAACAGCGGCTACCCTCGAGCCGATATCACGAACGCGTTCGAGGTCGACGACAGTCTGCGCCTTGCTTACGACACCATTCGCGTCGAGACAGGTGAGTTCACGCGGCTTGGAAAGGTCGAGATCAAAGTTGTGCCCTTCGGTGACAAATCCCAGCAGGTGCCTGACCGGATTGTCCGGAAGATCATGGGACTCGATCCGGGCCGGGTTTATCGGGAAGACGAGCTGCTCGATGCGCAGCGGACGCTGTATCGCACCGAGGCGTACCAGCACGTGTCTATCGTTCCAGATACTGCGGTGAACTCTGCCGCCGGAACTATCGGCATCAATGCATTACTGGCGGAGAACACCACTCGATCAGCCCGCCTCGGCGCGGGATATGGAACTCTCGACTGCTTCCGTGTAACCGGGGAGCTCTCGAACTACAACTTTCTGCGTTCCGCACGGCGACTGGATCTTACGACGAGAGTCTCGAAGATTGGCCGCGGCGATCCACTTGGCGGACTCGATGCGCTGTGTCCGCAGGCGCGGCGTGATCCATTCAGCCGGAAACTGAACTACTACTTCGGTGCAACCCTCAGGCAGCCAGTGTACTCGCGCGTGCAGTTCCTTCCGGCTGTCACAGTATTCAGCGAGAGAATATCCGAGTACAACGCTTACTTGAGAACGACGACCATCGGAGGCATTGCATCCGTAGAGTGGAGGCGATGGCCAACGTGGCCGGTGACGTTTGCATACTCTCTCGATCTTGGAAGAACGGAAGCGCAGCCGGCCCTGTTCTGCGCGGTGTTCAACATCTGCGATCGCGAAGATCGTCGACGGGTGCAGGAGACCCAGCGGCTTGCGGTGCTCAGCGGTGTGATCTCGCGTGACAGGTCGAACAATTTCCTTTCACCTACACGCGGATATCAGTGGAGAATCGAGGCACGTCATGCGTCGCCGTACATCGGATCTGATACAGCGCTTCAGTTCAACAAGATTGTCGCCGAAAGGTCGCACTACTGGGGCTTGCCTGGCGGGTCGGTGATCGCGTTCCGTGTGCGCGGTGGTGCCGTGTTTGGACGGAGCTTCGGAAATACAACCGGCTTTATTCCTCCGCAGGAACGGCTTTATGCCGGAGGGCCGACGACTGTGCGCGGATTCTCGCAGAACGAGCTTGGCTCCGCGATTTACATCGCCAACTCGTATCGGATCATCCCGCCTCCACAGTCCGGAAAAGCTGACAGTGTCTTTGCTCTCGACAGCGGCGATCGGAGTTTTCGGCGTGCTGTTCCCGTTGGTGGAAACTCTCTCGTCGTCACAAACCTCGAGCTGCGGACACCGAGCCCGTTTTTGCCTGAGCTCCTTCAGCTGACATTCTTTGCTGACGCGGGCGAGGTCTGGAACAGAGGCCAAACCAGCAGGTTCGAGAATTTTTCGGTCAAGGTGACTCCGGGCGTTCAGTTCACTGCATTCTCACCTGTGGGACCGATTCGATTTGTCATCGGATACAATCCGTATGACCGCGCATCAGGCCCGATTTACTACGAGGTTCCCTCCAATACTGATTTTGACAGCTTAGGCACTCGCGGCGGCAGTCTTCCATGCGTTAGCCCGAACAATGGCTTGTCGGTGCATCTCTCCGACGAGGATGGCCTCATTCAGAGCTCCGGCTTGTGTAATCCATCATTCACGCCGAGACCGAATCGCACGTTCCTGAGTCGTCTCACATTCAGTCTTGCGATAGGACAGGCGTTCTAGAGAATGTCGCGCCGGAAGCAGATCGTTCTGTGGAGCTCGCTTCTCCTGATCGTGCTGATAGTCGTGATGGCCGGTCTCATTGTGTCCGTCACTCAGACGAGCTACGGGCAGAATCAGGTCCGCAAGTACGTTCAGACGTGGATTGCAGGAAAGACTCACGGAAAATTCTACGTCGGCCGCATGAGCGGCGGGCTGTTCGGCGGAGTTACAGTCGACTCGATCGAGATTCGGGACGAAGAAGACTCCCTCTTTCTGGCGAGCGGTCCGATTCGGATCAAGTACGACATGCGCGATCTCTTCGATCGTCGCGTGCTGCTGAGTCACGTGGACGTGCAGCGCCCGAATGTGAGACTGTTCGAGCACCTCGACGGCAAGATGAACTATCAGCGCATCTTCCCATCGGGACCGAAGAAGCCTAAGGGCGCGACAATCAGGTTCGGCGACTTCATCGTGATCGACTCGGCGGACATTCACAGCGCGAAAATCTCGGTGGCTCTCAAGTGGAAGCCTGCTGATTCGCTTCGCGGTTACAAGCGCGACAGCGCAATCACTTTCGCTTTGGGCTCGCTGACGCGGAACACGCCGGGCAATCAGTGGCGGACGGAAATTCGCAGAACGAGCGAAGGATTCACTCACATCCGCCGGTTCTCGAAAGTCGATGCAAGCCTCAGCTATGCGCGCATTGCGGATCCGGACAGTGCAGGCCGCCTGTTTCGGATTGCAAAGGCAAAGCTCGAGTCGTTCGATCCACCGCTCAGCGTCCGCAATGTTTCCGGTGAAGTGAGACACGTTGGCGATTCCATCTGGCTCATGTCGCCTGGATTCGATCTCACGAATTCCCACGGCAGAGTTCCTTACGGAAAGCTGGTCTGGGGTAATCACATACCGATGCGCTACGACATCCACATCGTGGGCGACAAGGTAGCGATGAGTGACATTGCCTGGGTTTATCCAACTCTGCCGACAACCGGCGGCGGCCGGCTCGATCTCTACATCAATAACGTGAAGCACCCGCGCGTGATCGACTACGCGGTGAAGAGGATGGACGTGCGCACGACAGGCTCGCGCCTGATCGGCGACATGACCTACGGAGTCGGAGGGCCGGTTCTGGTTCTCAAGGATGTGAACGTTCGAGCCGACCCGCTCGACTTCAAGCTGATCAGACAGTTCAATGGAAAGCCGTTCCCTGTGCCATGGAATGGTCAGCTCGTGGGAACTCTTCGCGCCAGCGGCGGGCCGCTCAATCGATTCCGGATCGATCGGACGAACTTCACGTTCAATGATGCGAACGTTCGCGGCGCTGTGTCGCGCGGATCTGCACGCGGTGAAGTAGACATTTTTCGTCCAGCGTTCACGGTTTTTCACGGTCTCGATGTGAATCTCGAGACGCTGGACTTAAGAACGATGCAGGCGCTGAGTCCAGCGTTCCTTGCGTTGAAGGGAATGGTGTCTGGTACGACGCGTCTCGATGATCTCTGGCTGGATGTTCGGTTTTCCGGAGCTGACCTCGTTCATCACGACGGAAACCTTCCGACATCCCGCATCACTGGCAGCGGCCGAATTACGACGCACGACACGTACATGTCGTACGACCTGGATCTTCTGGGCGCGCCGCTCGACATGACCACTCTCGCGCATTCGTATCCTGACATTCCGCTTCGCGGCAACTACACGGGTCCAGTGAAAGTCGTCGGGCAGCCTGTCGATCTCGGAGTCGATCTCTCGCTCACCGGAGCAGGGGGCACAATCACGTACAAGGGCCGGGTGGACAGCAATCTTCCCACTTATGGTGCACATGGCACTGGGACAATCGCGAATCTCGACGTGCGTACGCTTCTCGAAAATCCCAAGGCACCGAAAACAAATCTTGCCGGTGACTATTTCATCGATTTTGTCGGCGACTCACTTGTCGTGGGAACCGGAACCATTGGCGGATCAGTAAAGGGCACTGTCGACAAGTTGAAGATTTCCTCGTCACGCGCGAATGTCCGGTTGAACAAAGGCGTTGCGATGATCGACACGCTCATCGTTCAGAGCGATGTGGCGCATGCGTATGCATCGGGAAGCGTCGGACTGATTCCGGGAATGGAAGGCCGCCTCACGTTCAACGTGTCGGTTGATTCACTCGCCGATGTGAAGCGCTATCTGGGGCGCAACACCGAACTCGCGACCGATTCCCTTAGGGGTGCGTTGCGCGTATCAGGCGAGCTCAAGGGAACGAAGGATCTTCTCTCGCTCGAGGGCACGATGAGCGGAAGAGAGCTGTTCGTCCAGGCGCGGAGCGTGGAAAAAATCTCCGGCAAATTCAATCTGACAGGACTGCCAGAAAAGCCGACGGGTCAGATTGCATTCAATGCGGATACGATCAAGGCGGGACCTTTTGGCTTTACCGCGTTGAATGCAACTGCGGACGTGACATCAGGCACGAGCGCCACGTTCAACGCGAAGCTCACCAGTGAAGGCGGCGTGGTATCCGATATCGGTGGGAATGCGCGACGTTCTGGCGATACCACGTTCGTTTCGCTCGACACCGGAACGGTCACTGTGTCGAGCGGCTCGAGTTACATGCTCGAGGCGCCCGCGCATGCGCTGCTGATTCCTGGCGGAGGAATGCTCGACTCGCTCATGCTTCGTCACTCGAGCACGGCGCGACTGGCGATTCGTGATGTGCGATTGACCGGAGATTCTGTCAAAGGAAATCTTCGAACCGACAGCGTCGATCTTGGCGTGTTCGAAGCGTTCGTTCCGGGATTTCAGAAAGCTCACGGCTCACTCGTGGCAAACGTCGACGTGCGCGGCACTGTAAAGCAGCCAGTCATCGACGGGCAGTTCCGCATCAAGAATGCATCGGCGACTCTCACCAATCTTGGACTGGTGCTAGAGAAAATGAATGCCGACGTTCTGCTCGAGCGCGACACGGTGTTCATTCAGAAAATGGTCGCTGAAACGGAGAGGGATCGCCGCGGTACGCTCGCCGTGGATGGATTCGTGAGCATTCAGGAGTACACGAATCCGGTTTTCAACCTGCGGATGCAGGCCCGCAACTTCCACATCATCGAGAAGCCTGATCTCGCATCGCTCGACATTTCGACGGACCAGCCTCTCACCCTCACCGGCCCTTACAAACGGGCGACTGTGACCGGCGCAGTCCGAGTCGATCGAGGAACGATCTTCATACCTGAGCTGCTCACCAAGCAGATCGTCGACCTCAGTGACCCGGAATTCGCTGGAATCGTCGATACTCTGCTCGCTCGCGACCGGAAACTGCTTCCAGAGACGCCGAGCGAGTTCGCGCGGAATCTGACTCTGGAGAATGTCGCGGTGAACATCGGCGATGCCGTGTGGCTGCGTTCATCGGAAGCAAACGTGAAGCTTGGCGGCTCGCTCAACGTCACGCTTGGCAGGAGTGCACGCACGGGTGAGAGATCCCAGCTCGCTCTCGAGGGAACGCTCCAGGCTACTCGCGGGACATATCGCCTCAACCTCGTCGATCCTTTCGTTCAGCCGACCTTCGATGTGGAGAGCGGAAGCCTTCGATTCTTTGGAACGCCCGACCTCAACCCCACGCTGGACATCCGCGCGATTCATACTATCCGCCAGCCCAATCAGAGCGCAGCGAACCGTCGCGACATCAGGGTCAGGGTCAACATTGCCGGCACACTCACGCGGCCGACCCTCACTCTCGACAATCCGGACAACCTTCCGCTCTCCCAGTCTGATCTGCTCAGCTATCTGATTACCGGCGAGCCTGCGATTGCCCTCGACAACGCACAGGGACGATATCAGGCGCAGCTCGCATCGTTCGCGCTGCGGTATGGGAGCACGATTCTGACAAGCGCGATTCCGCGCAACTTCGTAGATATCGTCGAGATTCAGACGGGACGCATCAATGAGACTCGTGCGCAGCAGGCCACCGATCCCTATCTCTACAGCCTGCTCAACTCCCGCGCGATTGTCGGAAAGCAGCTGGGCCGCAACACGTTCCTTGGACTCAGCACAGGCCTGTGCTTCGTGAACGCGAACAACTTCAAGGACAATTTCGGCCTCAAGATCGAGTATCGTTTCAATTCTCTTTACACAGCTCAGGCTGGCATCGAGCCGGGTTCGAGCGATGTTACATGTGCGCGCAACGCTCCCCAGATTCAGCAGCAGACGCCGCGACAGCTTGGATTCGATTTCTTCCGCACGTGGAGATTCTGATGTGACGCAGATTCGCGAGAAGGACGCGATGATCTGTCGTTCCTGCGGCAACGAGGAGCGGGCATCCGAAGGTTATCCGTGCAATGAATGCGGGACTTTCATCTGCGTGATGTGCAATTTCAAAGGCGTGATGAAGTGCAGGCAGTGCGAGAATAAACCGAAGGGAGTACCAGTGACTCCCGGGCGGGAAATACCGTTGATAGACTGGCCGGAACATTGAGCCCCCGTTACATCCGAGCTAAGGCACCGATTGCGCCGGTGATGCGCGAGGCGCGAGCGTCGTCAACACAGGAAACGCAGATCCTCTACGGACACTGCGCGGAGATTCTTGGCACTGAAGGGAAGTGGCTCCGCGTTCGGGGCGCGGATGGATACGAAGGCTGGATGCACGAAGGCTACACAGAACCTGCTGATGGCGCCGAATGCGCCGAGTGGGCGTGGGATCTGGATCGTGAGATGTCGTTGGGCTGCAGCATGCGCGATTCGCGTGGGGTGACGATCGATCTGCCGCTCGGCGCGATTTTATCGAGCGGCAAATGCATCAACGGACGATCGATTGGACTTGCAAAGCGGCGAGAGATTTTTCCGACCGACGGCAATGCGATTGTTGCGTCAGCCACTGGTCTCTATCAGGGCACGTACTATCAATGGGGCGGCATAACTCCGTGGGGAGCTGACTGCTCCGGCATGGTGCAGACAGTTTTTGCGCTGCACGGAGTGAAGCTGCTGCGTGATGCGTGGCAGCAAGCCACGCAGGGCGTTCTGATCGAAGGCGGACTCGAATCTTTGCGTGCGGCAGATCTTTTGTTTTTCTCCGATCGCGAGGACGGCCACATCACTCACGTTGCACTGGCAATGGCGCCTCGGCGGATAGTTCATCTTGCTGTTGGTCGCGGCGGACACTGCGTCGAATCCCTCGATCGGCCCGACGAATACGTCCGCGGTCTACTCGACCGGTTCCGCTTTGCGCGGCGAATACTCGCGTAGTCCTCGATAGTCCTCGGACTATTGAGGACTAACTGAACATTCCGGCGGGTGGCGGCATTACGACGGGTGCGGTTCCGCTTACATGCAGCCGAACTTCCGAGACGAGAATTCCGTCGAGGGAGACTTGCATCTCATACAGTCCGGCTTGATTCAAGGGCAGATCGATCACCGCGATAATCGGGAGATCCATCTCGAAGCCGGGATTAGGTCCCGATGCGACGTTGAGCTCGCCGTCGGATGACCAGAGCACTTCTCCCGAAGGATTCACCCACGAGAAGCTGAGGCGGTGAGTGCCCGCATCGTCGAGAGTTCCCTTGAGACGGACCACGAAATGGGTTCGCGGATGAACCGCGGGGAATCCGCCGACAGCGAGGGCGTCGAATACGCCGAGGACGTTCAGCTTTCCTTCCTGAGAAAGGTTCGCGCCGTCGGCAAACACCGCAAACGAAATGTGCATCGGGTGAAAGTAGAGGACAGAGCAGGGCGTAGCTAGTTTTCGCGATGCCCGAGAGCAGGACATTCGCCGGATTCGGAAAAACTGACGGTCTGCTTTTTCTGATGGCAGTCATCTGGGGCGTGAATTTCACCGTGGTGAAGTTCGCCACAGGACTGATGCAGCCTCTCGCATTCACAGGACTGCGAGTAATGCTGGCGGCAGTAGTTCTCCTCGCGTTCGCGATGGCGCGAAAGCACAAGCTGCCCTCGCGCCGCGACATACTTTCACTCATCGCGCTCGGCATGCTCGGCAACGGGATCTACCAGATCTTCTTCGTCGAAGGAATTGCGCGAACGAGCGTTGGGAACGCCGCTCTGGTAGTTGCTGCAACTCCAGCGCTGATCGCGATCTCGAGCAGATTCCGCGGGGTCGACAAGGTCAGCCACAGGGTGCTGGGGGGGATTGCACTGTCGCTGCTAGGCGTCGGCATTGTGATTCTTGGAAGCGCACAAGCTGCGACGGGAACGCCGACGTTCCTTGGAACGCTGCTAGTGTTCTGCGGCACGGTTTGCTGGACGATTTTCACCGTGATGCTTCAGCCTTACGCACGACGGCTCGATCCGATCCACCTGTCGGCATTTACAATGCTTGGCGGGACTCTGCCACTGTTCGTTACCACGTCGAAGGCAATTTTTGCTACGGACTTCGCAAAATTCGGATTCCCCGCATGGGGCGCTATTCTTTACGCCAGCGTTCTCTCGATGGGCGTCGCATATCTGTTCTGGTATCGGGGACTCAGAGTGCTGGGCCCTACAAGAACCGCTGTGTATTCCAATCTTCAGCCAGTGATCGCGATCCTTGTC
The DNA here is from genome assembly GCA_035646915.1 of Gemmatimonadaceae bacterium. GTDB lineage: Bacteria > Gemmatimonadota > Gemmatimonadetes > Gemmatimonadales > Gemmatimonadaceae > UBA4720. Next base: position 2,154 of record DASROK010000187.1, on the reverse strand, counting down.
GCGTGGGTGTTTCTTCGCGAGACTCCAACCGCGTGGCAGGGCGTTGGCACGGCGACAATCATCACCGGACTTTTTCTGACACGAACTTGAGACTAGTTCTTTTCGATATTGACGGAACCATTCTTCGAAGCGGCGGCGTTGGTCGCATCGCGATGGAGCGCGCGCTCACGGAAGTATTCGGATCGCCTGGAAGCACCGATTACCGCTACGATGGAAAAACAGACCGGCAGATTGTCCGCGAGACAATGCGTCTTGAAGGAAAGACTGACGAGGAGATCGATGCTGCGATGGAAAGCCTTCTCGCGGCGTACGTCGCCGGGCTGCACGAAGAATTCGCGTCAGGCAAACGCACAGTGCAGGTCTTTCCGGGAGTAGTCGAGCTTCTCGACGAGCTCGAGAAGCAAAACGATGTGACACTGGGGCTTCTCACAGGAAACATCGTTGAAGGTGCGAAAGCAAAGCTTGGTGCTGCTGGAATCGATTTTTCCAGATTCAAGATCAATGCGTTCGGTTCCGATCACGAGCATCGGCCGGAGCTTCCAGGAATTGCGCAGCAGCGCGCACGCGATTCGCTGGGCCGTGATATCTCAGGCAACAGGCTCATAGTGATCGGTGATACCCCCGCTGACATTCGCTGCGGTGAGTCAATCGGCGCGCGCGCGATTGGAGTTGCAACCGGCCGTTACACCGTCGACGAGCTCAATGAACATGGAGCATACGCGGTATTCGAGACGCTGGCCGATACAGACGCGGTGATGGAGCGCATCATGAATGCGTGAGATCGAGCTCAAGAGTGTCGTCGACGATATCGCGAAGCGACGAAGGATTGTCGAAGATGCCGGAGGCGAGCTTCAGTTTGCGGGGAAGCTGATCGATGCGCGGTATGGCGATGCTGATGGCCGGCTCATGCTGGCCGATCACGTGCTTAGGCTTCGGGTCTATGAAACCGGCGAAGGGCGTAAAGGCCATCTCGACTGGAAAGGCCCAACCGAGTATGAGAACGGCTACAAGGTGCGCGAGGAGCTGTCGACGCCAGTTGGAGATCCTGGTTCACTCGAGACAATGCTGGAGAATCTCGGCTATTCAGTCCTCATGAAAATCGAGCGGCGAATCTGGCAGTACGTCCTTCACGGTGCGACGGTAAGATTCGAGGAATACCCGCAGATGGATCCGCTCGTCGAAGTGGAAGGACCTCAACAAGCAATCGAACAGGCGATCGGTGTCATTGGTCTGCCCAGGGAAGGGTATACCACCGACCGCCTCACCGATTTCGTTCTCCGTTTTGAAGCGCGGACGGGACGCGCCGCGATGTTATCGAGCTGACCCCGTCCAGGATGGACTGAAGGCATTCGAAATAATCAGTCCTTTCTGCGTGCCATCAGGAGAAACGTAGGAGATCGACGGCGGGGTGCACAGCCTGCAAGTTTGCGATGAATAGGCGATGTACGCTCCATCAGGCGACCATGATATGCCGGCGATATTGCTCGTTTCTACGACTCGTTTGATGCCCGAACGGCTATTGTACATCACTACAATCGAGCCCGATCCCCAACACCCGTAGAAGTACTCACATTCCGCGAAAGCGATGCGTGAACCGTCTGGCGACCAGCTCGGTTGCCCCAAGCGGTATGAAGTCGAGTTCGAGACGTCGAATGTGGCGGGGAAAAACAGCGTCGGCGCTTCCGAGCCATCCGCGCGAACTTGAAAAATCAGGGGGGCAAAATCAGGCAAATACCAGTCGCTCGAGAAAGTGATGTAATGACCGCCAGGTAACCAGGCGGGGTCAGTGTTGAATCCAACGTCGTAGCCGACGGTACTAGACGTATTCGACCCGCTGCTCAAGTCGAGTACGCTGATCACGGCATAGCCGTTTTTCCATCCAGCGTATGCTATCTTGCGGCCATCCGGAGACCATGCAGGATGCCAGTCGGTTCCGCCCTGGGTGAGCTGAACCACGTTCGACCCATCTGCATTCATCATGTAGATGTCGCTGTTCGTCGGCGAGAAAAATTCTGTTGGTTCCTCTGGATCTCGTGATCGCGCAAATGCGATCCTGGTTCCATCTGGCGACCACTGAGGGTCGTATTCGGCGAACAGATTGTTTGTCAGCCTCCGAATTCCGGTTCCATCGGCGTTGCTCGTGTAGATCTCGGA
>DASROK010000186.1:0-4903 GCA_035646915.1 Gemmatimonadaceae bacterium | reverse complement strand
ATATTCCCACCGACGTAGTTCGCGACGAGCACGAATTCGCCGTTTCGGTCAACGCTCACATAGCAGGGCGCGCCGCCTTCCGATGGCTGCTGGTTCAGCCTGGTGAGCGCGCCAGTATTTCTGGCGATCGCAAAAGCGGTCACAGCGCCAGTCGCTTTCCCCTTGTACTCCTCGAGCTCGTTGACTGCATACAGGACGCGCCTGTTCGGGTGAATGGAGAGGAATGAGGGATTCGGTCCTGCGTCGAGAGATCCGACTTTCCGCAATTCACCCGATCGCCGATCGATACGGATGAGGTAGATACCGTCTGTTCGCGCCCCATCGGTGTAGGTCCCAACGTAGAGAAGATCGCCATCCGTCTGCTCGTCATCGTGCAGACGGTAGCTCTCCTTGCCACGCGCGAGCCCGATAAGCCCGATCGCCGATGCAGCCAGGAACTCGCGACGAGACGGATTACGAGAATCCGTCAACGTGAGGCGCGCACAGGTTTTCCCGGAGCTATTGCTTTTTGCTCCCTGTAAAGGTGTAAGACATCACGACTGAATCGGGCTTGGACGCGAGCGACATCATACCCGTGCCCGACGCATTCCCACCATTGAAGTGAACTGTCCAGTGATCGATCAGTTTCTTGCCCTTCATCGCTCCCTCGCCGTTAAAGGGCGTACTCACGCCAACCGCGCTGTCACCGGCGAGTGTGTAGGTGGATGCGATCGTTGCCTTCGATTCCGTCGATGTTCCTTTGCACGAACCTGAGCCGCAGACCTGCGTCCAGTGCGTCATCACTGAATCGGTTCCAACGGCTTTGCTCGTACCCGTCCATGTGCCGGACACGTCGGCATCGCTGACAGCCACAGGCGCAACAGCGGGCGCCGGCTCTGGAGCCATGGCCGCCGCTGTGTCAGCAGGGGGTGTGTCAGATTTCGTGCATGCTGCGAGTGCTGCAACTAGCGGGATCAATCTCGTAAGTCGACGCATGTGTTCCTCTTGGGGTTGGGCGTACGGTTGACGACGATCGACGCTGATGATTGTGTGTCGCGTCGAACATACCTCGACTGTCGTCCTGCCACCAGAATCGACCCCAAACGCCTATTCGATGATCGACCACTTTGCAGTCGTCCCGCATTCGGTGCAGCTGAAGTATCCGCCACACGAAAGCAGGAGCTCGGTATCACGGTTACATCCTGAGCAGTGCCCGATGACCTTGCGGCGAACCTCCGGCCGATAACCACTCTTCGCAAGGCGCGCATCTACCGCTGCCGGCGGCATCGCGCAAACAGGACACATGCTGCCCGTGCACTGCTCGCCAATCTCGAGGCAGATGATCTCGGCGTCCATGATCGACGCGTGTCCCTCATGTGCCGGCTCGCCGGTGAGCAGTACTCGAACATCACTGTCTCGTGCTGAGCAGAACATGGTGATCTCGCGCATAAAACCTCCCGAAAGTTTCTGCGCTGCAATGAGCGCAGCCGTGAACGTCAGACGGTTCCCATTCCGGCGAACCCCATGAAGACAAGTGAAAGCGCAGCAACGATCATGAACACCAGTGCAGGCCCCCGTGCAATCGCGGGGATCGGTGCGAACTCGAGCCGCTCGCGAATGCTTCCCACTAGTGCGAGAACAGCGGTAATTCCAAGTCCGCCACCGACGGCGAACATCAAACCCTGCGGCAGCGTATAACCGCGGTTGGTCTGAAAGATCGTGAGTCCCAGCACCTGGCTGTTGCTCGCAATCAGCGGCAAGAAAATGCCGAGCTCGCGATAGAGGCCGGGGCTCACCTTGCGCACGAACAGCTCGACTATCTGTACAACCGACGCAATCGCAACGATGAATGCGATGACTCGCAGATACGGCGCGTTCACAAGGACGAATCGATTGAGAATCCACGCCGCAAGACTTGCGAGCACCATGACAAACGTGGTCGCAAGGCCGAGCCTCAATCCCGTTACGCTCTTGTTGGTGACGCCGATGACGGGACAAAGCCCCAGAAAATAAACGAGAACGAAATTCGTTACGATCGCGGCCGAAATAAAAATCCAGAACAGGTCTGTCATGTCAGAACCACCTCACGCTCCTCGATTGGCGCTGCACGCGGCGGCAGCGTAACGGCTGCTGCAGCATGAGCGCGCTCGCGAGCGAGACGCCGCAGGTCATGCCAGTTTGCGACGAGTAAAAGCGAGCCGATCATGAAGAACCCGCCCGGCGGTAGCATCATCACCACCCACGGCTCAAATGATTTCGGCATGACGTGAATGCCGAGGAAAGTGCCGTTGCCAAGCACCTCCCGCGGAATTCCCATCAGCAGCAGCGCTATCGTGAATCCGGCTCCATTTCCGAGCGCATCCAGCGCCGACAGGCCAACCGGCTGCCGTGATGCGAATGCTTCCTGGCGGCCGAGCACGATGCAGTTCGTGACAATGAGCGCGATGTATGGTCCCATTGCCTTGTGAACTTCGGGAACCATCGCCTCCAGTATCATGTCCGCCACCGCGAGAAATGTCGCAATGATCAGGATGTAAGTCGTGATGCGTATCTCGTACGGGATGTACTTCCGCATCGTCGATACAATCACGCTCGAGCACACGAGCACGAAAGTCGTCGCAGCACCCATTGCGAGACTGTTTGCAACCGCGTTGGTGACAGCAAGCGCCGAGCAAAGGCCGAGTGTCTGTACGAGCACGGGATTCTGGTGCCATAGACCGCGCGTAAGAACAGCTGACCGGCTGCTCGGAACCGATGTCTCCTTGATGACGAGACTCATCTCGAATTCCTCTAAATCACCCGGGCCAGCTGTGCGCCTGGTAATCGTCGCGACAGCTCCGCCTCGATTCGATCCTGGTCCAGCCCGAACAGCGCAGTTGTCGCCGCGTCAGCATGCATCACGTTGTCCGCGACGATCGTGAGACTTTGCATCTTCGTCTCACGCGGCGCCGCTGTAGCAGGATCCATGATGTGATGATACCGGTGTCCGCGATAACGGAAGAACTGGCGATACGTTCCCGACGTTGCGACCGCGCGATCTGCAAGCCGCAGCGTTCCTGTCATCTCGCGCTCGTCGAACGGCGACTGGATACCAATCGACCACGGCTCTCCATCCGTTGATGTGCCAAGCGCGTAGAGATCTCCACCCGCAACAACGAGCGCCTTCTCGATTCCATTGTCACGAAGTGCGACAACAGCGCGATCTACAGCATATCCTTTTGCGATGCTGCCGAGATCGAGCCGCGCAGAATCATCATGAAAACGGAGCACTGATCTGCCGCGACTTTTCCCAACCTCGATTGCTTTGTGAAACTGGCGGCCGGCGAGCTCTGCGATGCGATCATGCGAAGGCGGCTCATGCCGTTCGTTCACGTTCCACAATCGGGTGATCGAGCCAACGGCGGGATCATAGCGACCGCTCAATGCGCCGGCCCACACCAGCGCTTCAGCCGTCACACGCGCCGTCTCGGCGGTGACCGTTACTGCATCCGCTGCCGCGAACAGGTTGGCACGACCAATATCCGAAGTATCAGTGAAGCGCGTCATCGTCCGCTCAACCCACTTGAGCTCGCGGATTGCAGCATCGATCGCAAGCTCTGCACGAGCTGCATTTCTTTCAACCACTGCGAACTTCGCGATTGTGCCCATCACTGGAATGGTTCGCTGCACCAGTCCTGCTGGCCGTCGGCGTGAAAGCGGAATCGATACGGCCACGAAAGCCCCGAGCCCGATGCCGACAAACTCGCGACGGCTGACTTGACGCCGATTGTTCTCTGACATGTTGTTCATCGCTCTACTCCATCTGCTTTACATGACGCGTCGCGCGCGCAGCCAACGCAGTTGCCGTTGCATCCCTTGTCGCGCGCCCGGAGCATGGTGAACACTCCGAAAAGGATTGCAGCGCACAGAATCCCCCAGATCGCGCTCATGATTTCGTTTCCTCCCGGTACGCATCCATAAGCGGCTGCCACCGGGTGATTGCATTGTTGATGATGCGGATCACCGCTCGCGACGAGATCGTCGCACCGGTGATCATCACAACGTCGCTTGCTCCCTTTGTTGTGCCGTACTTGATGCCTTTGATTGGCGCTGTCGCGTCGACGAATCCGTCGATGAAGGTCTGGTCCTTCGCGATTTTGTCCCCGAGGCCCGGCGTCTCCTTGTTTGCAATGACTTTCATCGCGATGAGCTGATGCGTTGCCGCATCATACCCGAACATCAGCGTCACGAGATCCTGAAAGCCGTTTTCGGCAGCGCTGACCGCAAAGCCGACTCGTTTGCCGTTCGCATCGTAGCCGAGGAAGACTTTCTCGATTCCCTTTTGACTGACACCGGCGGGCAGCTTCTTCACAAGCGCACCATTCTGCAGGTACAGCGTGTCATATCGCGCTGGCGACTTTAGAACTTCCTGAATCGCAAGCTGCATCACTTCACCCTGGTGATGCTGAATCCGCGGCAGCGTTGCCTGGAATGCTGTAACGATGAGCAATCCAGCAAGTGCGCCGGCTGCTGTCATCAGTGCGACGAGCCTCCACGAAGGTACTTCCTTCGTCACAATTCGCGGTGCCGACGTCATTCCCATGCTCATGATGTCACCCTCGGCGACGCGTGAGCGCCGAATGCGCGCGGCTGCGTTATACGGTTGATGAACGGCACGAGCGCGTTCATCAGAAGAATTGCGAACATCACTCCTTCGGGCAGCCCGCCCCACACTCTGATGACAACAACAAGAAGCCCGATGCCGGCTCCGAATATCCATCGGCCGGTGTTCGTGACCGGAGCTGTCACCATATCAGTCGCCATGAAGACAGCGCCAAGAACAAGCCCGCCGGAAAAGATCATGAACGCCGCTGACGCGTAGCGTACCGGATCGATCTGATGAAGAAGAGACGCCGCAGCAGCAACCGTCACGAAGATGCTGGCC
>DASROK010000185.1:0-3210 GCA_035646915.1 Gemmatimonadaceae bacterium | reverse complement strand
CTGCATACTCGACGACATCTCCTTTGTGACCACGCTCTGCTCTTCGACCGCGGCGGCAGTTGACGTCACGTACTCGCTGACATGCTGGATGGCTGAGCGGATCGTTCTCAGCGCCTCGACCACATCGTTCGAAATTCCATTGAGACTTTCGATCTCCTGGTTGATCTTGTCGGTCGCCTGCTTTGCCTGATTGGCAAGATTCTTCACCTCGGCCGCCACGACCGCAAAGCCCCGCCCCGCCTCTCCGGCGCGAGCCGACTCGATCGTTGCGTTGAGCGCCAGCAGATTGATCTGGCCGGTGATCTCGTGAATCATCTGCACGATCCCGCTCATCGATTGAGCCGCTTCGGTCAGGCGTTGCGCCTGCTTGTCCGCCCCCTCGACATGTCCGACAGCCGTCATCGTCGTTTCCCGCGACTTGGACATAGCGGACGAAATCTCCTGGACCGATGCGTTGAGCTCCTCCGCGCCCGCCGCGACCGACTCCATCATCCCGCGGACATGCTCGCTCTTTCTCCGCGCGATCACTTGCGCCGTGACGTCGGAAGCGTACTTCACGACCTTGAACGCTTTGCCATTCAGATCGAGAATTGGATTGTACGACGCCTGTATCCAGACCTCGCGACCGCCCTTCCCGAGCCGGAGATACTCTCCGGCCTGATAGCAGCCGTCCCGCAATGACTTCCAGAATGCCCGATAGTCCTCGCTGCCGCTGTCAGCCGGCGCAACGAAGATCGAGTGATGCCTCCCCTGGATCTCGTGAAGGGAGTAGCCCAATGCATTCAGAAAATTTTCGTTGGCCGTGATGACCGTGCCATCCATGTTGAACTCGATGACCGCCTCGGACTTTCCGATGGCAGAAATCTGCCCGGCGAAATCGGCGGCCTTGAGCCGTTGTTCGGTTATGTCGGTCGCGAACTTGACCACCTTGATCGGCTTGCCCTGGTCATCGAGAATCGGATTGTACGATGCGAGAATCCAGACTTCGCGGCCTCCGTTGCCGATACGCTTGTATTCGCCGGATTGATATTCGCCGCGCGTCAAGCGTGACCAGAACTCTCGATACGCCGATCCGTCGCGCTCGTCCGGCGCAACGAACATGCGGTGATGCTGCCCCCTGATATCGGCGAGCGAGTAGCCGAGCGCCCCGAGAAAATTCTCGTTGGCCGTGACGATGGTGCCATCGAGTTCGAATTCGATGACGGCCTGCGTGCGATTGATCGCGGCAAGCTTGCCGGCCGCATCCAGATTGCGGGCCTTCGCCCGCGTGACGTCGGTCGCGAACTTGACCACCTTGAACGGCCTGCCCTGCTTGTCGACGATCGGATTGTAGGACGCCTGAATCCATATTTCGCGACCGCCCTTTGCAACACGCCTGAACTCCGCCGATCGCAACTCTCCACGGCCGAGCGCTGCCCAGAATTCGCGATACTCGACAGTGTCCCGCTCTGACGCGTCGACGAACATGCTGTGATGCTTCCCGCGGATTTCCTCCAGCGAATAGCCGACGGCGTCGAGAAAATTACGATTCGCCGTGATGATCGTGCCATCCACGTTGAACTCGATCACGGCTTGAGACCGATCGAGCGCATCGATCAGGGCTTGCGCGTCCGCACGCTCTTTGCGACCAAACATTGATGTCCTCCTGATTGGATTGGCCAACGATTCGCGATGAAATTCAGGCCTTCGAGACCGCCGCGCCGTTGGAAATGTTGACTAGGATGGCCTCTCGGAAACCACGGGTTTCAATCACCGGTACGTGCGGATCGCCGACAGCGAACGGAGCGTCCTGTCGATCCTTTGAATATCGGATGCCACGATCAGCAGGCTCACGAATGCCGCATCCTGCTCCTGCAGCGACATTCCACCCTGTGCGACGGAACCATCCAGGCCGGCGCGAAACCGGCCCAGCTCTTGCCTCTGGCGTTCGAGCAATTGACTGAGCCGAAGATAGATCGAGTCGGCACCGGGCAACTGCGACTCCGAATCAGCCGGTTCGGACAGCTGCATCCGCCTCGCGCGGAATCTGACGACATTCTCTGGCACGCGTACGGTTCCATTTCTTCGTGACCACGTAACCGCGTCAAGCCTCGCGGAGTTAGATTCATCTACCGCCGAGAGCTTAACGGAGCTGCTGCCCTGTTCGCGTCAAACTGAACCAGATCGCGCCAAGGCTCGCGCGTCGCACCACTCCTGCGCCAACCAACAGATGCGACATGCAAGCCCGTTAGCGCCACGAAGGACCGGTTCGTGCCACGACGAAAGGTTCCAGCTTGATCGATCGAGCGTCATGGCGTCGAATCACCTGAGCACCATGCATCGAGAAGCGATGTGATCGTCGCGCGATCGCGAACGACTCTGGAAATCTGCCGAAGCACCGGCACGGACGCAGCGTTGCACTCACATGAACCGGAACTCACGGCGTCGGAAGACGCTGGCGCGATCGCGTCTTGATCGCACCGCGTGATTTATTTTCGTTAAGTCGCGGCAACACAAGCTCAATTTTCGGCGAATATGCACGAGCGCGGCGCGTCGACATCATGCTTCGCAATGACGAACGCGATCCGGGTCAGACCTGCTTCATTTCAAACTCTGCTCAGCCCTCTCGCGATGACACGGCGCGAACCAGCGGAGGGACGAATGCGGCTTGACAGCTGTCCTGATTTACCGAACAGATGCCGGAGGCTCATTTGATATTGATCGACTGGTTGGATAGACGCGAAGCCGCAGCGAAGGCGACGACAATGGTCTGAGCAGCGCCAGTGGATGTTCCGTGAATATTTGGTATTCGGCATTTGCCGAACGAACATTTGCAGGGCTGCTCTTGGATGAATAAAGACGACGACCGTCACGATCTCATTCTTGATCGACCCGACGGTTTCTTTGTGCACGACGCGCAGGGCCGATTTCTCGATATCAACGAACAGTCGTCAATCGATCTCGGCTATTCGCGCGAAGAACTCCTGGCGATGACCATCAACGATATCTCGATCGGAGCGACCCCTGCCGAGAACGCGGTGAAGTGGGGAAATGCAGAGCCAGGAATGGCGATGACCTTCCGCGAGATCGCGGTCAGACGAGACGGCTCGAGTTATCCGGTCGAGATCAGCGTCACGTGCCAGATGATGCAAAACCGAAAGGTATTTGTCGGGCTGGCTCGCCGGGTCAACGACCAAGTCCTGCAGCCCGACACCGCCCCCGCCCTACGAG
>DASROK010000184.1:0-11867 GCA_035646915.1 Gemmatimonadaceae bacterium | reverse complement strand
TTCGAGCCGTTCGTTCAACTGGCGACGGGGCTCGCAAACCGCCAGGGTGGCGTGGGCCTTGGACTGGCGATAAGTCGCGATCTGGCGCGCGCGATGAGTGGCGACCTCACCGTAGACAGCACGGTTGGTGTCGGGTCCCGATTTACGCTGTCGCTGCCGCGTGCCCAACGGGTCTCCGAATAGGGGCTGGTCGCGCCTGGTTCGGGAATACGCCTTCTCTCTGCATGAGAAACGAAAAGCCCCTGCAACGCTGTGCGTTGCAGGGCTGCACTTAGTAAGTCGGGGCGACTGGATTTGAACCAGCGACCTCCTGCTCCCGAAGCAGGAAATTCTACTAACCAGCTACAAGATTCTGCCGGACTTTAGAGGGAAACCGGGCGTCGGTGCCGGAGTTTCCGACATTAATGCCGTAGTTTGCAGGAAGAAACTCACCCCCGCACCCAAGGCGTGTGAGCTATGCCTGACAGCGGTGTTGTCGTCCTGGGACTTCAGATTCCGTCATCATCGCCACTGTTCCTGGCGGTTGTCGGGATTCACGTGGTGGCGGGAACGATTTGCGTTGTCGCTGGGATGATGGCAATGCTGGCCACGAAGCGTCCCGGCCGGCATCCATTGGCGGGAAGCGTGTGCTTCTGGAGCCTCATGGTTGTGTTCCTCTCAATGATCACGCTCTCGATCATGAGATGGCCAAACGACAATCATCTGCTGGTACTTGGTATCCTGTCTTTCGGCGCGGCTGTTATCGGACGCGAGGCGCGAAGACGCAAACACGCGGGATCGCTTAGGCGTCACGTCATTGGAATGTCTGTCTCCTACATCGCTTTGCTCACTTCCTTTTATGTCGACAACGGTTCCCACCTGCCGGCATGGCGCCACCTTCCGCCGTGGGCGTTCTGGATAATACCGAGTGCTGCAGGCATTCCCTTATTGGTGCACGTGTTGTCGCGTCACCCACTCCTCGCGAAATAAGGTGATCGCGCCTAGGCGCACAATGTCCGGGGTGAACGCCGTGTGGCGGCTTTCGATCAGTCACGAACTTCACTACCTGCTGACCCGGACAAACAGACTGCTGTCCTAAGAATTGTTCAGTGGACGTGGAGCAGGAGGGCGGCATGGAACGCAAAGGGGCCAGCGCGATCTATCTCTAGCTTCAGGTCTCCGGGGGCTCCCGGAATGAGCTCAAAATCCGCCGTTTCGCCGCTCGCGACTCGAACGCTGCCCGGGCGAATCGTCGCCTGTTGTGGCGGCAGTGTGAACCCATCCTTCGCAAGGGCGCGCCAAGGCACGACTGACGAATCGCGAACGAGGCGTATCATCAGGTTCTGTTGGTAAATCGCGATGTCCGCAAGCCGGATTCGATAGCTGGTGCCGACATGCAGCTCTCGCGGTGGTGGCGTCGCGGAGCCGTTGACTCGGAGGGTCGCGTGCGGGCCGTCGGATATCATCACCAGCACCTCGTGCGATGGATCCCACCGCTCGCCTCGCTCCAACACCACGAGCGGTCCGACGAGACCACCGTATTGCTGTCGCATGTCATTGAAGTGCGTGTGATACATGAAGGTCCCGGCCCGCTTCGGCGTGATGTGCACCTCGAAGGTCGAGTCTGGGCGAATCGCGGGTTCGGAGCGCGCATCGCTGCCGCTCCAGCCTGCGACTCCATCATAAAAACTCTCTAGCTCGATTCCGTGCCAGTGCACGCTTGTCGGCTCTGACGTCCGATTGACTACTTCGATGCTCGTCGCCTCGCCTCGGCTAAGCAGCAGCAATGGGCCCGGGCTCTCTACTGAATCACGCCGCGGTTCCGCGCCGCGCTGGAGAACGTAGCCCCATCGCCGCGCCGAATCGCCTGGAACGGAGTCGGATTGGACAAATAGTCTCAGTCGCTTCGCAGGATGCCAAGCGGACGCGCGCATCACCGGACCGTCGACGGTGATACCGAGTATTAGACCGTTCATTGCTGTTGTCGCGTGGTGGTCTGGATCACCATGATCGTGTGAGTCCGGATATTCGATTTCGTTGGGATTATCTGGCTTCGGTAGTTTCGTGTTGTGGCTTGCAAGGTGGCAATGAAAGATCCAGTTGCCAGGTCGATCTGGTGACCATGTAATCGCTCTGGTGTCACCAGCGAACTTCAAGACCTCAGTGACGACCATCCGCCGGTCGGCGGGCGAGTACACTGAATCGACGTTGTTTAGAGCAGTGCCTTCTGCGTCGACCCGGAAGAAGAAACCATGCAGGTGCATCGGGTGCGACTGGAAGGTGGTATTGATGATGCGCCAGTGGATCGTGTCGCCAACCGTGTAGTGCAGGCGCTCCGTGTAAGGCCAGGTGCGGCCGTTGATCGCGGTGAACTCCCTCCCCGGCATGCCCCGATGGTCATTGCGAATCGGGGGTGCCTGATCGACGGTCTCTGTGAGTACGAAGACCCGGTCGTGTGGAATCGCGCCGGGCGGGTCGACAATGAACGCGCCTGTCAGCTGCGAGTCGAACCGCGGACGCATGAGCCCATGGCGCCGCTGTTGCGGAGGAAGCGGCAGGTTGCGCTGCCACTCAGCCAGGCTCGCCCAGTACTGGTACGTGCCCGGTTTCCGCCGCGAAAACGTGACGTCTCGCGTTGTTCCCGGCAGAAGAACGAGTGAATCGATCGCCGGGCTGCGTTCGCTCAAACCGCGGACGATGAGCGTGTCATCGAACGCGTTGCGAATGATTACGTGAATTGGTGTTCCGATTCGCACCCGAAGCAGGGGCGCAGGGATTGTCGGCGTCTTTCCTTCTTCGGCGAAGGCAGCGACAGTAAGTGGGGGGTCGTCCTTTCCGAGGAAGTGCCAGCTGACGGTTGCGAGTGTGAGGCGAAGGACGAGAGTATCGCCGACGTAGGTCCCGGCGGGGGAGCGGTTGTCATTCGCAACAACCAGAGTGGGGCTTTGCGAATCCCACACCGGCGGGATCGTCGCCGCCCTCAGCAGCAACGATGAGGAAATGACACAAAGTCGTCCAAGCATTGTTTGCACAGCCTATACGAAAAGCTCAGCGCGAAAAGTGCGTCACGGGATGGATGATTGCCAGATAGTGGGACTTTCTGAACGCCCGATGTTAAGCCAAAACAAAATGCCACTGCAAAATGCAGTGGCATAAAGTCGGGGCGACTGGATTTGAACCAGCGACCTCCTGCTCCCGAAGCAGGCGCGCTACCGGGCTACGCTACGCCCCGAATGTGACAACAATGGCGAGCCCAGACTGCGCTCGCCACTCCTAACTTAACTGGCTCTCCCACTCCATCCAACTGCTTAAACCCGGGACCAGGCAGCGGCATCATAGTAGCGCCTCCACCAGGTAACCAATGATGCTGATCCCCCTGCTAATCACCCTCGCGCTCCAGACGACGACCGTCCAGGAACCGCGGCTCGCGTACAAGATCCGCTTCGATTCTGCGGACACCACCGGCATCTCGGTAGAGCTCAAAGTCAGAAACGCACCCGCCTCCATGCGCATCGCTGCACACGCACATCCGGAATACGATGACAAGTACTGGCGCTACGTCGAAAACCTGACTGCTAAATCGACTTCAGCTCAGCTCAAGATTTCGAGAATCGACAGCGTCCGCTGGCAGCTCAACAATCCTGCGGGCGATGTGACCATCAGCTATCGCGTGAAGTTCCCGCACGACCAAAGACCGCGCGCTGCGTGGAAACCATTCCTCTCTGCAACAGGAGGACTGATCGGTGGACCGCATTCATTTCTCTATCCGATGAGCCTCGAGAAAGAAGCAGCATCAGTGGATTTCGAAATTCCCGCAGGATGGAAAATTGGAACCGGTCTCACGGGAAATTCGAGAGCGAGAACTTTCAACGCGCCAGATCTGCAGACGTTCATGGAATCACCAATGCTCGTCGGGCAGCTCAGCGAGTGGAATTTCAATGCGCATGGAATTCCGCATCGCGTTTTCTACTGGCGGCTTCCAAACGCCACTCCGTTCGATTCGGTCGCGTTCGTAAACGGTCTCGAGAAGATCGCAACCGAAGCGATCATGTTCTTCGGATCAGCACCGTATCGCGAATACGCTTTTCTATTTCAAGACGACGCATACAGCGGAGGACTCGAGCACCCCAACTCATTCACGATGGGGGCAGAAAGCAAGAAACTCGCAGAGGATCCGAACTTTACAATCGAAGAAGTCGCCCATGAATACTTCCACACCTGGAACCTGATGGCGATCAAACCCGCTGAGTATCGCGAGATCGACTACAGAATTCAGGGACCTGTCGCTGAGCTTTGGTTCAGCGAAGGTCTGACGATCTACTATGCTGATCTTCTTCGCAGAAGAGCTGGGCTTCCCACTGATGATTCAACGAGAACAGAACATCTGCAGAAGGCGATTGAACGTTATCTGGGACTGCCTGGATTGGCGCGTTTTTCCGCGGAGCAGGTGAGCCGAGTTGCGTACAACTCATCGCCTGACGCACTCGGAGATTACGTGGCGAGTGCACACCTCGAGGGCGAGCTCCTCGGCACCATACTCGATCTCAGGATTCGCGACGCGACAAATGGCGCACGGTCGATGGACGATGTCATGCGACTCATGTACAGTCGCTTCCGCGAGAAGAAGTTCACAAGCCGCGACGTACAGAATGCAGTCGATGAAATTTGTCGCTGCAGCACGTCATCGATCTTCAATCAGTATGTCTTCAACGCGGGTGCGATCGATTTCAATCGATATCTTGCGCTCGCAGGAATGAAATCGACGGTGACGTGGCAGCCCGCTCTCAATCCGGATAGCACTCGCCAACCTGATCTACGTGCGTGGGCATATGAGAGAGGAGGTCATCTCAACTTTCGCGTTGGTAATCCGGAGAGCATTTGGGCAAAGGCGGGCCTGCACACCGGTGATGAAATCGTCACTCTCAACGGTGCCGAAGAAAAAACGGGGCCGGATTTCCGTAGAGTTTTTGGCGCGCTCAGGATGGGAGATACCGTAACGCTCGTCGTGAAGCGCAGGAATGAGACAATCGCCAAGAAAATTGTCGTGACTGGCTACGATAGACCCGTTGTGCGAGTAGAGCCAATCGACGGCGCTTCCGCAAAGCAGATCAAGCTTCGCAACGACTGGGTGAAGGGCAGCATGTAAATTCACCGGATGTTCGAATCGATCGTTGTCATTGCTGCCATCATTGCCGGTGCGATTGCAACTGTCTCCGGATTTGGAATCGGGAGTCTGCTCACTCCGATCTTTGCAGTTCGTGTCGGAACGCAGCTCGGCGTCGCCGCGGTATCGATTCCTCATTTCTTTGCAACAGCTTTACGATTCTGGCGCCTGAGCTCGCACGTCGATCGTCGCGTGCTGATCAGCTTTGGAATACCGAGCGCTGCGGGAGGATTGAGCGGCGCACTGCTGCACTCGTACGCGGGGAATAAAGCGCTCTCGGTTGTCTTCGGCGTGATTCTGCTGTTCGTCGGCATAAGCGAGCTGACAGGCCTTTCACGCCGAATGAGATTCAACGGCGCCGCAGCATGGATCGCTGGTGCGCTCTCAGGATTTCTTGGAGGACTGGTCGGAAATCAGGGTGGCATTCGATCGGGTGCGCTGCTGGGGTTTGACATCAACAAGAGCGCGTTCGTCGCTACCGCGACAGCGGTTGGCCTGATCGTCGATGCTGCACGCATGCCCGCTTACTTCGCAGCGCAGCTCGACGATCTGCGAATGATCTGGCCACTGATCGCGCTTGCAACCATCGGCGTGCTCCTTGGAACCCTGGCAGGAGAGAGAGTGCTTCGCCGCGTTCCGGAAAAGCAGTTCAAACGACTCGTTGCGCTTTTACTGATGGTGCTGGGGAGTTACATGCTTCTTCGCGGCACGAGCACCCGCGCGGCCAGCGGGTCGACCGTCACAGTGAATGGTCCGTTGCCTATCAGCTCGCCGTCGGCCTGGCCAATCCGGGGAGGATCAGTCTCGATCGTGAACGTCGAGCCCGAGGCGTAGTAGATCGAGGGATCGGGGCTGAACCGCTTCAGAGTCATCTTATATAGTATACGGAGCGCATCCCACGGATTCCGGGGGGAATACACACAAACGTTTAACACGCCGTCATCGCGCTGAATTCCGTCCCCGAACGCGATCAGGTTGTTCATTACAGCCCCGAAGTTGGCGATGAGTACGGCCGAGGTGCGCATGATTTTCGTTTCGCCATCGACGGTGAGACTGACTGTGAATTTCTCGAGCTTCGCGAACGCTCTCAATGCAGCAACAACGTAGGCAAAGAATCCAAGTCGTCGCTTGAGCGGACCCGGAGCATTCTGAATCATCGTCGCATCGAGTCCAACGCCCATACCGATCGCAAAACGATGGCCGGTGTGGAGAACACCAAGATCGATTCGCGCCTCGTCTCCGCGAATGAGCACTTCGACTGCACGCCTGATCCGCGCCGGAGTTCCAAGAGTTCGTGCGATGATGTTACCGGTGCCGCCGGGAAGAACGCCAACCGGGGGACCAATGTGGGCCAGTGCCCCGATCACTTCGATTGCCGTTCCATCGCCGCCAAGGGTGAACACAGCGTCGTACTTCGATCCATGCGCCGCAGCGAGCTCGGAGCCATGACCCGGTGCTTTGGTTTCCATCACATCCAAGGTCACTCCTGCTTTCTGAAACGCATCCTCAGCTTTATGGCGAACTCTCGCACCCCTTCTCGATGCAGGGTTAACAATCAGTAGGACTTTCTTTATTGGCATTCTTTGTAAGATACCGCCAAGCGGCTATTGAAGACTTTCCGTGTGAAGCCGTTCAATATTCGCGGAGCGGTGGCAGGTCACTTGCACGCCAATAAAAGTGAATGAGACTTTCGTTACGATTCATACTGCCACTGGCACTGGCACTCGCTGCGCTTGCCTATGGAGTCCGCCCGCTCGTCGATCGACTGACTGAACGGTGGTTCACCAGAGACCTCGACCTCCGCGCGAACCTGATAGCCAACGCCATCGATGCGCCGCTCAGCGTGTACGTGTCGCGCGGAAATCCCATGGCGGTGCGGCAGTACTTCGACCGCATCGCACGCGATGAGCGGCTGTTTGCAATTGCACTGTGCGTAAACGCAAACGCCAGAATCATCGGGTCGACGAGCATGCCGGCGGGAATTGGCTGCTCGGACACTCAGCGGTTCTCGTCAGCCGAAAACAAGATCCTCCAGGGTGGTGCGGGCCCGCTCCTGGTGTCAGTGGTGCCGATTCCGACGATGTCAAAGGAAGCAAAGCTCGTTGTGCTTCACGACATGAGCTTCATGACGAGACGCAGCGAAGAGACAGGACGCTACCTCTTCTACCTGTTTGTCGGGCTCGCGTTCATTGTCTCCATCATCACGGTAGTGATTGCGGAAATAAGCTGGCGCGGATGGATCAACGGACTTCGTGCGATCGTTCGCGGAGAGCCACTGCGGGGATTGCCGGCGCTCGCGCCGGGTGAGCTTCAACCAATCGCAAACGATCTGCGCGCGCTCATCCGCGATCTCGAGGCCGAGCATCGATTCCGCGACGAAGAGCAGCTCGCATGGAGCCCGGCGACGCTGCGCGAGATTCTGCATCGCGAGCTGCGCGACGAGCAGGTAATCATCGTATCGAACCGCGAGCCGGTCATCCACGTGAAACAGGGAGAGTCGATCGCGGTGCAGCGCCCCGCGAGCGGACTTGTCACCGCTGTCGAGCCGATCATGAAAGCCTGCTCGGGAACGTGGATCGCGCACGGAAGCGGAACGGCGGACAAGGAGGTCGTCGACAGTCACGACAGGATTGGTGTGCCGCTCGACAATCCTTCATACACGCTGCGGCGCGTGTGGCTCACGCGGGAAGAAGAGAACGGCTACTACTATGGATTCGCAAACGAGGGACTCTGGCCCCTTTGTCACATCGCGCACGTCCGCCCGACATTCCGCGCGACTGACTGGGAATACTACAAGGACGTAAACCAGAAGTTCGCCGATGCCGTGATCGCCGAGAGCACGGGACCTGATCCGATTGTGCTCATTCAGGATTATCATTTTGCGCTCCTTCCGCGAATGATCCGGAAAAAACTTCCCGAGGCGACGATCATCACGTTCTGGCACATTCCGTGGCCGAATCCGGAAGCGTTTGGAATCTGCCCCTGGCGCAATGATATACTCGACGGCCTGCTCGGCAGCAGCATCCTTGGATTCCACACTCAGTTTCACAACAACAACTTCGTCGACACAGTCGACCGGTTTATCGAAGCACGAGTCGACCGCGAGACGTTCACAGTTTCCTATCGCGACCAGCAGACATCAGTCAAGCGTTACCCGATATCGATTGCATGGCCGCCCGATCCCGCGCTGGTCGCAATGCCGGTAGAGAAGTGTCGAGCAGAAGTTCGTGCACGCCATGGTCTTCCGAACGATCATCTGATCGGCGTTGGAGTAGACCGTCTCGATTACACCAAAGGCATCGAGGAGAGATTCAGGGCAGTTGAGCGCCTGCTCGAGACTCACCCTGAATGGATCGGACGATTCTCATTCATCCAGATCGCTGCGCCAACGCGCGCAAGCATCGAGGATTATCAGCAGTACGAGCAGAAAGTTCGATCTCTCGTGACACGGATCAATGCGCGATTCTCGGAGGGAATGCATCCGGCGATCATTCTCCTCGTGCAGCATCACGAGCCTGTTGATGTTTACGAATACTATCGAGCGGCGGAGCTGTGCTTTGTGAGCAGCCTTCACGACGGAATGAATCTCGTCGCAAAAGAGTTCGTCGCATCGAGGGACGACAACGCAGGCGTTCTCATCCTGAGCCAGTTCACCGGAGCAGCCCGGGAGCTGCCTGAATCGCTGATCGTCAATCCGTACAATGTCGAACAGTGTGCCGAAGCGCTTAACGTTGCGCTCACGATGCCGCCCGCGTGGCAGCGTACGAGAATGGAGATCATGCGCTCGCTGATCCGCGAGTTCAATGTTTTCAGATGGGCTGGACGAATGCTCATCGATGCCGCCGCAATCAGGCGCCGCGGGAAAGTTCTTGGCCGAACTGCACTGACGGGAGACCGGCGATCGCAGGCGATTGTGCCGAGTGCATCGATCCGCTGAGCGGCCTCGTGCCGGAAGGCGTTCGAGGCGGCCTCCGCACGCAGACGTGACTTGGGCGTGGTTTTTCGACATCGATGGAACACTCGTCGAGATCGCCTCGACGCCGTCGAGCATCGTGGTGCACGATGATCTTCCTCATTTGATCGCGCGTCTGCACGAGCTGAGCGGAGGGGCAGTGTCGCTCGTCACAGGTCGTGCGATTGCCGATGTCGACAGGATCCTGTCGCTTCCGGATGTCAGCATCGCGGGACAGCATGGCTTCGAGACAAGACTATCTTCCGGCCGAGTGAGCCAGCAGGAATCAACCGCAGACCTCGAGAAGATTGCAGCCGAAATCTCAGAGCTGACGCGGAAGCATCCCGGCCTGATTGCCGACTACAAGGGAGCATCGGTCGCGCTTCACTACCGGCGGGCGCCGCAGCTTGCGGGTTACGTGCATCGCTTCATGCGCGATTTGCAGTCGCGTCTCGGCTCCGGGCTCGTTATTCAAAAAGGAAAGAAAGTTGTGGAGCTTCGACATGCGGATGCAGACAAGGGACAGGCAATTGGCGCACTGATGCAGCGCAAGCCATTCACGGGAAAGATTCCGGTGTTCGTCGGAGATGACCTCACTGACGAGGCGGGCTTTGCCGCGGTCAATCAGCTCGGCGGCCATTCGGTGAAGGTTGGTCCGGGAAAGTCTGGCGCAAGGTGGCGGCTCAAGAACGTCGATGAAGTGCGAGCGTGGCTCAGCGAGGCAATCGCACGAGCCGATACAAATCTTTCGAGACGAAATGGAACTGAATGATCTCGCGCTGATAGGGAATGGAACCATCGCGCTGCTGATCGACGGGATGGCGCGCGTGACGTGGGCCTGCTTTCCGCGCTTCGATGGCGATCCGACATTCTGCTCGCTGCTGCGGACCGGGCGTGACGATGAGAATGATATCGGCCACTTCACGATCGAGCTCGAAAACCATGCTCGAACGGAGCAGGAATACGTACGGAATACTGCGGTGCTCAGCACGCGGATGTTCGACGCGAGCGGCGGCGGTGTCGAGATAATCGATTTCGCTCCGCGTTACAGACAGTTCGGCCGAATCTTCGCCCCGATGATGCTGATACGTCAGGTGCGGAATCTGTCAGGCAATCCGCGCATCAAGGTGAAGCTTCGTCCCGCACGCGATTACGGAGCGGCGCCGATGCCGCGCAAGCGGGGAAGCAATCACATCCGCTTTGCCGGAGACCGACTTTCAATCCGTCTGACGAGCAACGTCCCGATGACAGCGCTGCTCGAGGAAAATCTGTTCTTCGTCGATGAGCCGTTCACGATGCTGCTCGGCCCGGATGAAACCGTTGGTGAAGGCGTTGTCGAGCTCGGCAGGCACATGCTCGATGAGACGGTGAGCTACTGGAGAACGTGGGTGCGCGCGCTTGCAATTCCATTCGAGTGGCAGGACGCAGTAATCCGCGCGGCGATCGCTCTCAAGCTGAACGTGTTCGAGGATACCGGTGCGATCATCGCTGCTGCGACGACGTCGATACCGGAAGCGCCGGGCACATCGCGCAACTGGGATTACAGGTACTGCTGGATTCGCGACGCCTATTTTGTCGTCAATGCGCTCAACCGGCTCGGCGCAACTCGAATCATGGAGCGATACCTCGGCTTCACACTGAACATCGTTGCGGACGTCGGAAAAGAACGACTGAAGCCGTTGTACGGAATTTCAGGCGGGCCTGTCCCGGAAGAACGAATTGCTCCCGCGCTCGATGGGTATCGTGGCAACGGTCCTGTCCGCATCGGCAATCAGGCCTTCGAACAGGTCCAGCATGACGTGTACGGCGCGGCGATTCTCGCTGCTCCTCACGTTTTTTTCGACAGGCGCCTGGATAAATGCGGCGACGCCGATCTCTTCCGGCGGCTCGAAGTGCTTGGACACAATGCTGCTGAGTCTTTCGACAAACCTGATGCAGGAATCTGGGAGCTGAGAGGAACTCAAAGAGTTCACACTTTTTCGAGCGTGATGTGCTGGGCCGGATGCGATCGATTGTGGCGCATCGCTGATCATGTTGGTCTGCCTGACCGCGCGGCGTACTGGAGGTCTGCCGCAGATCAGATGAGAGAGACAATCCTCGCGCGATCGTGGAATGCGAAGCTCAACAGCTTCAGCGGCACGATGGATGGCGATACCCTCGATGCGAGCCTGCTTCGAATGAACGATGTCGGCTTCATTCGCGCAGATGATCCCCGATTCCTCGGGACGATCTCTGCAATCGAGCAACGATTGAAACACGGTGATTTCATCTACCGGTACACCGAGGAAGACGACTTCGGTGTTCCGCAGAACGCATTCGTGGTGTGCACGTTCTGGTACATCAACGCGCTTGCCGCGACCGGACGGGAGGCGGAGGCGAGAGAACTGTTCGAGATGATCCTCTCGTGTCGCAACGCCCATGGACTCCTGGCGGAGGATATCGATACCGGCTCCCGTGAGCTGTGGGGGAATTTCGTTCAGACATACAGCATGGTGGGGATCATAGACTCCGCTGCTCGACTATCGAAGCGATGGGAGGACGTCTATTAGCGGGGGACAGAGGGTTTCGGTTGGACTGGAAAAAGCAGTCAGAAGTCACAAGAAGCACAGTTCTTAGTTCTAAGTCCAAGCGTGGACCTGCCCCGATTTAGTGGACACGGGATCTAAGCCACACTTCGTCGTTTGAGCAATTCAATTTCGTAGCTGGCGGGGGGTAGATAGCCAAGAGTCTGGTGTCGACGCTTGTGATTGTACCAGTCGACGTACTCCGCTA
>DASROK010000183.1:0-3202 GCA_035646915.1 Gemmatimonadaceae bacterium | reverse complement strand
CGGTAACGATGGCGATCGACATGGTATCCGCAGGGAATGCCGGCCACGGCTGATCTTCCAGCTTGGGGACGTGATCGCCCATGTCAGCCTGGATTTTCATTGTCTGCTTTGCGGGAACGATGAGATCGTCGTTCTCGACTTCGCAGATAATTCCCAGTCTTTCAAAGCCAAGCCGGGTGGAACGCAGATGCTCGATACCCGCATTCTGAATCCGCAGCTCTGAACGCGTCACCGCGGCCAATCCAATGAACGATCCAACTTCGATGTGATCGGGACCAATCCGATGAGTGACTTCGGTCTGGCCAAGCGGCCTTCCGCCTTCGATGATGATGTTGTTGGTGCCCGCTCCTTCGATGTGCGCGCCGAGCGCCTTCAGGAAAAGCGCGAGATCCTGTACGTGCGGCTCGCTCGCTGCGTTCCGAAGAATCGTCCTGCCTTTTGCGGCGCACGCGGCTACGAGCGCGTTCTCCGTTGCCGTAACGCTGGGCTCATCGAGAAAAACGTCTGCGCCCTTGAACTCCCTGAGAGAAAGCCTGAGCAAGCCGTTCTCGAGTGCGTGCTTCGCACCTAACTGTTCGAGAGCGAGAAAGTGCGTGTCCAGCCGGCGCCGGCCAATGACATCTCCTCCGGGAGGCGGAAGAATTATCTCTCCGCACCGCGCGAGAAGAGGCGCAGCGAGCAAAATCGACGCGCGGATCTTGGCGCACAAGCCAGGGTCGAGGTCGCGCGCAGTCAGCTCGTGAGCTTCTATGCGAAGCGCGTTGGGTCCGGTCCACTCAGCTTTCGCCCCAACCGACTGTATGAGCTCGATCAGTGTCTCGATGTCGCGGATGTGGGGAACGTTCTCGAGATTCACCGGCTTCTCTGACAGCAGCGCGGCAGCAACTATCGGAAGCGCCGCGTTCTTGTTGCCGGAAGGCGTAATTGTTCCGTGGAGGGTACGGCCACCCTCGACGACGTACTGGACAGCTGGCATTTCTCTCATCTTTACGGGGCGGAGCTCGGAGGGTGAAGCGGACGCGGAACCGGAAGTGGGTGCGTTGCGCTAATATATTGCGCTTAGCACTCTTTGTACCGTCCGCACACATCGTTCCGTAGCTGGCCTTACCCTTGCACACAACCGGCGCATGACGGCATGGATGGCGACGGGAGCGCACTGGCTGATTCAGGCAGTTGCAACTCTCCCGGATACAATCGTTACGAAGCAGATCGAACCAGAAGCGAGCACGTTCGAAAAGGTGACTTCGGTTGCGAGCGGTCTTGCATCGATCGCGCTTCTCCTGCTGGCGGCATTTCTGATTCCGGCAGCATGGAATTTCCGGAAGAGCTATCAGAAAACCAGCGACATGCTCGATCGGATTTACGGCGACATCAACCCGATCATGCGTCACGTGAGCACCATTGCCGACAACGCGAACTACATCACGACTTCGGTTCGTGTGGACATTCAGCAGGTAAGGCAGACGATTGCAACCGCAAATCAGAAACTCGTGGAATCAGTCGAGCTTGCTGAAGATCGAATCAAGGAGCTCAATGCGCTGCTCTCGGTAGTTCAGGAAGAAGCCGAAGGCGCATTCATCTCCACTGCCTCGGCAATTCGCGGCGTACGAACAGGAATCAACGAAGCATTCGAACAGGAGGAGGATCTGGATGGCAGATACATTGAAGGCGACACCGAGTGGGAGAAGCCGCGCCCGCGCGTCCGTCCGCGAGACGAACTCGGACGAGGAGCGTGAGCAGCAGTTCGACCTGCTGACGGCTGCCCTTCTGGGGGCTGCTGTTGGGGCTGTCGTCACGCTGATCTTCCGCACAGGGCCGAGCGGACGACGTCCCATTTCTCCGATCGTCCGGGGAGCGGGGCGCGGAGCGAAATGGGCGGCAATCGCCGGACTCGAAGGCGCGAGATTCGCCGCCGACCGTGCTGGCCCTGGTGCGCGATGGGTTGCAGATCGCGGACGCGACGGAGCGAGATGGGCGGGCGAACAGTCAGCTCGCGGATACCGCGCAGCGCGCGATCGCGGCGAAGACCTGATCGAGTCGATTCCGGTCGAAGACATCACCGACTCAGTGCGTGAGTATGTCGATGGCGCTCGTGAAGCGATCAACGACGTTGTTCGCTCTGAAATGAACGATCTCCGCAAAGCGGTGCGCCGGCAGCGCAAGCGGATCGGGATCTAGATTGGCCGCACGGCTGTCTGTGAGACAGCCCGCTTTACTTCTTTGCGTGGTGTGCGTTGCGTTGATCGCAATCGCCGCCACGCCCTCCACCGCTTACGCGTGGACACCGGGCACTCACATCTTCCTTGGCGAAACCGTGATACGGTCGCTCGGGCTTTTGCCGGCTTCGATCGCTCAGATCATTGCCGCGTTTCCGTATGATTTCCTCTATGGAAGCATCGCTGCCGATACGAGCATCGCGAAGAAATACGCAGCGGCCGGAAGACATTGTCATTCATGGAATGTCGGGCTCGAGATCTATGATCAGGCCAAGCCCGAGCCGATGCGCGCATTTGGTCTTGGCTATCTGGCGCATCTCGCGGCAGATACTGTCGCACACAATTTCTTCGTGCCGCATCAGCTTGCAATAACGTCGACGACTACTGCGCTTGGCCATAGCTACTGGGAAAGCAGAATCGACACTCACCTTGGTGAAAGATTCAGCAGAAGAGCGCGGGAAATCATTCTTCTCGATCACTCCGCGTCGGACGGACATCTCGACAGAATCCTCAGCCCGACAATTTTCAGCACGCCGACAAACCGGCGGATATTTCGCGGAATGGTCTACGTCACCGACACTGAGTCGTGGCAGCGGATCTTTCAGATGGTGTCGGAAAAAAGCAGATGGGATTTGCCGAACGCGGAAGTTTCCGCTTACATGGTTCGGTCGTACGACTACATCATCGACCTGTTCAACCGGTTCGACTCAGCGGAGCCTTATTCATTCGATCCGGCTGGACTCGATGCGCTTCGCGAAGCAAAGCGTGTGCGCCGGGCGGCGATAAGAATGCGCGACGACGGGCTCGTTCTGGAAAATGCCCGCCAGAGATTCGGGATGCCCGACACCCGACTCGATTACTCTGAAAAACTCGGCGAGCCTGTTTATCCTCCGCCGGCCCGCGACATCAACAACTGATTCACGCGCCTGGGGTCAGCCTTCCCCCCCGATTTGCGCATCACGAAACCAACCAGCACGCCCTGAAGT
>DASROK010000182.1:0-2781 GCA_035646915.1 Gemmatimonadaceae bacterium | reverse complement strand
CATATATAGTGTTATAGTTAACTAGAACACTATGACATGCAGAGTTCATTTGGACCCATCGACGCCAGCAAACAATTCTGGCCGACGGCAATAGCAGGAATGAACTTCGCAAGGAGAATGAAACATGAAATCCCATCGTTTTCTGCTGTCCGCAGTTCTGTTGTTGCTCTCCACCGTGGCTTTCGCGCAATCTGACGCGCAAAAGTCTTTCGACCAACTAAAAAACCTGGCGGGTTCGTGGGAAGGCCATGTGACCACCCTCCCACAGAAGGCCGACATAGAAGGCAAGCTCATGCACACCTCGCTGCGCGTGACTTCGATGGGTAACGCGATCATGCATGAGATGACGGGAGCGGGAAGACCCGACGATCCGATCACCATGCTGTATCTGGACCAGAACCGCTTGCTCCTGACCCACTATTGTGACGCGGGAAACCGACCTCGCATGACGGGCAAGATGTCGCCGGACGGGAAGACGGTAGAATTCGATTTTCTCGACGTTGCTGGCAGCACGCAGTACGGGCACATGGACCACGCGAAGTTCACCTTCGTCGATGCGGACCATCACATCGAGGACTGGACTTACGTTGAGCCCGGGGACAAGCCCGTCCACGCCCACTTCGACCTGCAGCGGACAAAGTGACGGGAGCATATTCTGGTAAGGTAGCGTCTGGAAAACAGGATGGACCGTGAGTGGAACGACAATCAGCCGATTTACCGCCAGCTACGCGACCGTGTGGTCGCGATGATACTCGACGGCTTGCTCAAGGAAGGCGATCCGCTGCCCTCCGTGCGTAATGTCGCCGCTGAATATCGGGTCAATCCGCTCACGGTGCTCAAGGGGTATCAACAGCTGGTGGACGAGGAACTGGTCGAGAAACGGCGCGGTCTTGGCATGTTCGTCAACGCCGGCGCGCGTGCTCTGCTGCTGACGGGCGAACGGCAGAAGTTTCTGGCCGAAGATTGGCCTCGGATTTACGAAACTATCGAGCGGCTCGGCCTGTCGCCGGAGGAATTGCTGGAGGATGGCGCAGCCCGCCGGTCGAGATCGAAAACCAGAAAGGAGGGAATCTGAATCCATGGCCTGCATAGAAGCCCGCGGCCTGCACAAGGCCTTCGGCACAACGGTCGCGCTCGACCGCGTCGATTTGCGTGTGGAAGAGGGGCGCATCCTCGGAATCATTGGTCCCAACGGCGCCGGCAAGACCACCGCGCTCAACGCGATCCTCGGCCTCACTCCGTATCAGGGCCAACTCAAAGTTCTCGGACGCGATCCCTGGTCCGAGCGCGATCAGCTCATGTGCGATGTCTGCTTTATCTCCGATGTCGCCGTACTGCCGCGCTGGATGCGGGTTTCGCAGGCGCTCGATTACGTCAGCGGCGTGCACCCGCGATTCAATCGCGCCAAGGCCGAGGGTTTTCTGGCGAAAACCACCATCCGCCACCCCAGCAGAGTCCGGGAATTGTCGAAGGGCATGGTGACTCAGCTGCACCTGGCTCTGATCATGGCGATTGATGCGAGACTGCTGGTGCTGGACGAGCCGACGCTTGGCCTCGACATCCTGTACCGCAAGCAGTTCTACGATACCCTGCTGAACGACTACTACGATCGCAGCCGTACCATCGTGGTGGCGACACATCAGGTGGAAGAGATCCAGAACGTGCTCACCGATGTCATGTTCATCGATCGCGGCCGGATCGTATTTGATCGCAGCATGGAAGAATTGGAGTCGCGCTACGTGGAAGTCACCGTGAATACTGAGCAGGTCGCGGCAGCGCGGGCGCTCAAGCCCATGCACGAGCGCCAGGCGCTGGGCCGCAGTGTTCTGCTGTTCGATCGCGCTGATCGCCAGCAACTGGCCATGCTCGGTGACGAACGCACACCCAGCATCTCGGACCTGTTCGTTGCGGTCATGAGCAATCAGGCCGGCCCGGCGCAAGGAGGGGCGCGATGAATACTCGATCGAACGCGGCGTCCGAGCTGCCGCGCGACTCGAACATGAATGACTCGCAGGTGATTACGCCCGCTGCCATTTCGGCCCCCCATCGTCTGTACTGGTCGCTGCGGCGTGAACTATGGGAATACCGTTCTATCTATATCGCGCCCCTGGCCGCTTCCGCATTATTTCTGCTCGGTTTCCTGATCGGCACGATTCGTCTGCCCGGCAAGATGCGCGCCGCGATGGCGCTCGATCCGTTGCAGCAGCATAAGCTGATTGAGCAGCCCTTCAGCTTCGCTGCGGGCCTGATCATGGCGATTGGTTTTGTGGTTGCGATTTTCTACAGTCTCGATGCGTTACATGGCGAGCGCCGCGATCGCAGCATCCTGTTCTGGAAGTCGCTCCCGGTTTCCGATCTCACGACCGTGCTTTCGAAGGCAAGCATTCCAATCGTGGTGATCCCGTTGCTGACCTTTGCCATCACGATTGCCACGCAGTGGGTCATGCTGGTGCTCAGCACCGCGGTACTGCTGGGCAACCGTGCAAGTATCGCCACATTTTGGACACAGTTGTCGTGGTTCCAGATGTCGATGGCGCTGCTCTACCATCTTGTGGCCATCCACGCGCTCTGGTATGCGCCCATCTGGAGCTGGCTGCTGCTGGTCTCAGGCTGGGCACGGCGCGCGGCCTTCCTCTGGGCCTTTCTGCCGATACTCGCGGTCGGCGCGGTGGAGAAGATTGCCTTCAACACTTCGCACTTCGCCTCCCTGCTGAAGTACCGCATGGGGGATAGCGTGGCAGGCCTCGCCTACACCGAGGGTATGGTCTCGATGGATCCGCT
>DASROK010000181.1:0-3890 GCA_035646915.1 Gemmatimonadaceae bacterium | reverse complement strand
ATACTCGGCTCACTTGCAGCCGGCGCGGCGATCGCACGGCTTGGCATCAACAAATCGCTGTGGCTGTTCGCGGTGTTTCAGGCGCTGAGCAATCTCACGTACTACGGTCTGGCTCTCGCTGGTCGCAATCACACTTACATGGTTGCCGCGATTGTGATCGAGAACTTTGGCGTCGGCCTCGTTGCTTCCGCGCTCGTGGCTTACATCATGAGCATGTGCAATCGCCGCTTTTCGGCAACACAGTTTGCGCTGCTGTCGAGTCTCGTCGCGGCGAGCCGGGACGTTCTGGTTGCGCCGGGAGGCAAGATTGCAGAGTCGATGGGGTGGCCGACGTTCTTTCTGATAACAGTTGTCGCCGGGCTGCCGTGTATCGCGCTGCTTCCGTTCATCGCTCCGTGGAGCCGGGAGTTACCTCGCGGAGCGGTTCAGCGCAGCGATGATACTGTTGCTGGGCCGGAACGAAGTGGGGAGACGGGAGATCCCGGAATTCCGACTACGAGAAAGAACAGCTAAACCCAGACAGTCGAGAGAAATGAGTGTTCAGAATTCAGTACTCAGAACTGAGTTCGAACTGAGTGTCTCACGACTCAATTCTGACAACTCATTTCTCGCCACCGTCTGGGTTCAGCTGTTCTTCTGTTCTTTCGGTGGCCGCGGCTTCGGCTGATTGAGATTGATCCTGTAACGGCCGGCAACCACTGTGACGTTGTCGGGCGCGCCGGTATCGAGAGCGCGGTGAATGAGAGCCTCGCACAGCCCCTCGAGATCCGTATTCTTAGCCGCCATGGCGGCGATCTCCTGCGCTGTCATCTGATTGGAAAGCCCGTCGCTGCAGAGAACCAGAAGATCGTTGTTCATCAGCCGGTCTCTGGTGAGCTCGGGCACAATCGCTTTCTCCGGTCCAAGAGCCTGGAGAATGATGTTGCGATGCTCGCTGCGCTCGGCCTGTTCTGGCGTAAGCTTTCCCGCATCGACCATTCTCTGAACCAGTGACTGGTCCTTCGTCATCTGCCTTGCAACGCCTTCGCGAATGAGGTACGCGCGGCTGTCACCTACCTGCGCGAAGTACACCATGCCGCCGACCACGAGGCCAACCGTCGCGGTTGTCCCCATTCCGTGGTGGTTGCGATTCTCTTTCGAGTGATCGTGAATAGCCTGGTTTGCGGCGATCACTGCTTGCTGCAGCGAGTCCGCGATCACGATCGCACCCTTGAGGGCGCCGTGCGTGGCCCGCTCGCGGAGCTTGTCGAAAACCACCTGCGTCGCAAGCGAGCTCGCAATTTCTCCCGATGCTGCGCCACCAACGCCATCCGCAACCATCAGCAGCGCAGGCACTGCTTCAGCGCGAAGAACGCCGAGGTCGTTTTCGGTATAGGCATCGCCGACCGAGAGGTTCCCGATCAGAAATGAATCTTCGTTGTGCTCCCTGACGAGACCGACATCCGTCTTTGCGGCGATCTCGAGTGTCCCTTCAGGCAGGGCGGGAAATTCAGCTGTGAACGGCTCTGTTCGAGTCACAATGTGTTGAACGCGCCCAACGTTCGGGCGCGTAAAAAGGAATCCAAGATAAGAACGTGCTGCCACGGCATCGGCGGAATATAGGTGGAGCAGGGAATGTTCGCCGCAAATTTTGACGATTGATCCCTTTATGGTCTGGTATCGACCATGCAATCAGCTTCCGTCAACAAGACGACTACCCATCCATGATCACAACCAGAAATCTGTTAGGCTCTCTTGCCGCACTGACGATTTTTTCAGCGTGCGCCAGCGCTCCGGCGTCAACCGCGCCGACACCAGAAGAAACGCCCGAGCCCGCACCAGCGCCCGCTCCAGCTCCTGCGCCCGTCCCCGCGCCAACTGAAAGAGTGCCGGTGCCGTACGTCAATCCCGCACTGCCTGCCGTTCCTCACGTCGACGGTCCAATCGAGATCAAGGTCATTTATCCACCAGCGAATCAGCTCATTCAGGCGAAGGATTCGAATTTCATTTTCGGAAGTGTCGGGGATGGCGATGCCGCACTTACTATCAATGGTATTCCTTCAGCGGTGTGGCCCAACGGCGCGTTCATGGCCTGGCTCCCAGTTCCGACTGCGGAGAACCCGGTTTACGAAATCGTCGCAAGCACTGGTGCCGACACGAAAAGCCTGACGCATCCGGTTAAGATCGCGGCACCGTCCGTCCCGCCGGTTACGCCGGCAGTCCCCGATACCATCACACCAGTGTCGCCGCCCCGATTCGCAACGCTTGTTGGACCTGCGGCATACGCCAGTGACACTGACCGCGTCGTGACTGGATACGCGCTCACCGGCGGGATTCAACGTTGGTTCCTGCTTCCGAACACCCGGGTGAAGGTAGTCGGCACTAAGGGAACCGACGCGTATGTGCGGCTCGACACAACTCGCACGATTCGCATTGAAGGACAGGAGATCAAAATTGATTCTGCTGCTGTCGATTCTGCTTCACCCGCTCCGGCGCAGACGCTAGCATCGGCTTTCACTTTCGACAGCACCGCGGAGTACACCGATCTCGTGATACCAGTCAACGCGCGTCCCGCGTACCTCGTCGACGAGGGCGGAGACATCCTTACGCTTACACTCTACGGAACTAAGGGACCGGCCGAGCGGCAGATAAATGTCCAGGGACCCGGCGGAAGCTACGTGACATCGGTGTCCGCGTTTTCGTCAGGCCCGCAGATGCAGTACATCGTCGAGCTTGCCGGTCCTATCTACGGTTACCAGCCGCTATGGGAAGAGGGGAAATTCACGCTGCGCGTTAGAAAACCTCCTACGATCAACCCTGCTGAGCCGCTCCGTGGCCTGACGATCACCGTCGACCCCGGCCATCCGCCAATCGGTGCGACAGGGCCAACCGGATTGTGGGAGCCCGAGGTAACTCTTCCGGTAGGATTGAAGCTCCGCGATTTGCTGCAGGAGAAAGGAGTGAACGTTGTGATGACTCGTACAACTCCTGATCCTGTCGATCTCAATCTGCGCGGGACAATCGCGCGTCGCGCAAACGCGAATGCGTTCGTCTCCATTCACTTGAACGCTGTGCCTGATGGAACAAATCCGTTCCGGGCGCAGGGAACCGCGACGTATCATTACCATCTGCACTCTGGATCGCTCGCGAAAGTCATTCAGGCAGCCGAGGTCGCGCAGCTTGCCCTGCCCGACAATGGTGTCAATCGTGCAAATTTCGCAGTCGTTCGAGGAACATGGATGCCGATGGTGCTGGTAGAAGGAGCGTTCATCATCATGCCCGACCAGGAGGCGGCGCTACGCACACCGGAATATCAGGCGCGATACGCGCAGGGAATTGTGGACGGGCTGGAGGCTTACTTCAGGACTTTCGCGCCGGCGGAAAAATGAAATCGCTCGCGGCGCTCGCGTTCGCGTGCGCCGCTCTGGTTTGTCCCGGGCGTGCGAGCGCGCAGCTCGCGCCGGGCGACAAGTGGTACACGATCGAGACGACGCACTTCAGGGTACACTTCTCTCGCGGTCTCGACGATGAAGGGAAGCGAGCGGCGGTCGCCGCGGAGCGCGCATTCGCCGAGCTGAGCACTGAGCTCAAGCCGCCTCGCGGCAAAGTGGATCTCGTTGTTGCCGACAACATCGATTACGTGAACGGATACGCGACGTCGTTTCCGACGAACCGGATCGTGATCTTCGCTCACCCGCCGATCGATGCGCCGGAGCTTCGCAACTATGCCGACTGGACTCGTCTTGTCGTAACGCATGAGCTGACTCACATCTTTCACGGCGACCGCGCTGACGGATTGTGGCGGCTCGGCAGAGATATTTTCGGGCGGCATCCCGCGCTCTTTCCGAATTTCCTTCTGCCGTCGTGGATCGTTGAAGGGCTCGCTGTCTACTATGAGTCACGAATCACGG
>DASROK010000180.1:0-4532 GCA_035646915.1 Gemmatimonadaceae bacterium | reverse complement strand
CTGCCGACATTCGAGTCGATGTTCGGCAAGCGTCAGACAACGACGGTATCGGTGAAAATGGCGACCGCCAACGAGGTCGCTGCGGGGATGGCGCTGGCAGACGAAGCAATGCGCACGGCTCACCGGCTTCGGCCGGGACAGGAGAGCTATTACTCGATCGAGACTGCGGATGCGCTGGTCGAATTCTGGAAGAACCTGACGCGTGTTCTCTTCTCTGTCATTCCGGCGATCGTCGCAATCGGAATCGTTGTCGGCGGGATTGTGATCATGAACATCATGCTCATGTCGGTCAGCGAGCGCACACGCGAAATCGGCGTACGGAAAGCGATGGGCGCACGGTCGCGCGACATTCGCCGCCAGTTCCTCGCTGAATCGATCGTCCTTGCAATGACAGGCGGATTGATGGGCGTTGCAGCGGGATGGGGCCTGGCGGGTCTTGTCGCGCTCGTCTCGCCGCTTCCGGCGAAAGTCACCGCGTGGTCGATAGCGCTTGCACTGATGCTTGGCGCGGGCGTCGGCGTTCTGTTTGGAGTCTATCCAGCTGCGCGCGCCGCGGAGCTCGACCCGATTGCGGCGTTGAGGCAGGAATAGATGTTCGGCGAGAACGTCCGGAACAACGTTTCGATCGCAGTCGATACACTGCGTGCGAACAAGCTGCGCTCGGGGCTAACGATTCTCGGCGTGGTGATGGGTGTGTCGACGGTGATGGCGATGGCGGCAATCGTTCAGGGAATCAAGGAGCAGATTGTCCGCACGATTCAGATCGCCGGGCCGACGACGTTCTATGTGATCAAGGCGTTTTCGCAGACGCCTGTGAATCCTGACCAGCTGCCGCCGTGGATTCGCATCCGGCCTGACCTGAACGATGCGGAAGGCCGGCGAATTCAGGAGCTTCCCGAGATCTCGTATGCGGCGATCTGGGGTCAGGCGCAGGCTCGTCTGGAGTACAAGGGAGTGCGCACGCAGCAGGTGCTCATCATGGGTGCGGACGACAGGTTCACCGAGATTCAGGGTGGAGATCTCGTAGCAGGCAGATGGTTCACGAAGCCTGAGCTGGCGAGCGGTACAGCGGTTGTGGTTCTCGAAGAAGGCGCAGCGCGAAAGATTTTCGGCGGCGAGAGCATTCTCGACAAGCAGGTGCATGTGGGCGGGAGACCGATGACTGTAATCGGTCTGTATCAGAAGGCCGGCAACATCTTCGAGCCGCCCGGGCAGGCGATTGGCGCAATCATGCCGTATCTGGCTCTCGATCATCTTTTTTATCTCGACAAGACGAATGCGGTGTTCATCGCGGTGAAGCCGAAGAGCGGCGTCACTGCCGCAGCCGCCCAGGAGGCTGTCACGATCGCATTGCGTGAAATGCGGCGTCTTCGGCCTGCACAGAAAAACAATTTCGACATGATCACGCAGGATCAGATTCTCGACACGTTCAACAAGATCACCGGTGTGTTCTTTCTGGTCATGATTGTTTTGTCGAGCGTGGGACTGATGGTGGGCGGCATCGGTGTGATGGCGATCATGATGGTGTCGGTTACGAATCGCACGCGGGAGATCGGCGTGCGCAAGGCAGTTGGAGCGACTCAGCGGGAGATACTTCTCCAGTTTCTGGTGGAGGCATCGACTCTCACCGGCATTGGCGGCCTGATTGGAATTCTCGTGGGGCTTCTGCTTGGAAGAATCGTTACGGCGTTCATGAACATCGATGCCGGGGTACCGATAGTACTCACACTTGTCGCAGTGTCTGTATCGGTGGGCATCGGCATTGTGTTCGGGATGATTCCCGCACGGCGTGCAGCTCGATTGGATCCGATCGAGGCGCTGCGTTACGAGTAGAGCGGAACTACGGGTACTACGGGTACTACGGGTACTACGGGTACTACGGGTACTACGGGTACTACGGGTACTACGGAACAACACAAACTGCTCTGAAGCACAGATGACGCAGATGTTGCGCAGATGACACAGATAAACTGCACAAGTGCCTTTGTTGACTACCGATCACGGATTTTCCAGCGTAGTTAACCTTAGAACGCTTTTGTAGTTTCTGTGTCATCTGCGCAACATCTGCGTCATCTGTGCTTCAGAGCAGTTCGTGTATTTCGCGTAGTTCGCGTAGTACCCGTAGTTCCGTAGTCATGTAGTTGCCCGTAAATTCGGCGCAAATGGCTCAGGTCGATATTCTCGCAATTGCTGCGCATCGTGACGATGTAGAGCTCACGTGCGCCGGCGCACTCATAAAAGCTGTTTCACTCGGAAGAAAGACAGCGGTCATAGATCTCACTGCGGGCGAGCTCGGGACTCGCGGATCCGCTGAGCTTCGCGGCGAGGAAGCCGGGAAAGCAGCGAAAGTGATGGGACTCACAGCGCGCAGGAATCTCGGTCTTCCGGACGGTGGAGTTGTGAACTCGCCGGAGACACGCGCGCAGCTCGCTGTGCTGATCAGAGAATTCAAGCCGCAGGTGGTGATCGCACCGTCGATGACGGGCAAGCATCCCGATCACACGGTTTCTGCGCAGCTCATTCGCGATGCGTGTTTCGTTGCCGGCCTCAGGAAAATCGAGCCCGACGTTCCGGTGTTTCGTCCGCGCAAAGTGATTCACTGTCTCGCATATCGCGAGGATAACATCAAGCCGACCTTCGTCGTGGATATCAGTGACGTGTTCGAGAAGAAGCTCGAAGCCGTCAAGTGTTACTCGTCACAGTTCGACGAAGCGATTCAGGCAGGGGAAGTCTTCCCCAACGGAGAGCCGCTGTACGACATCATCCGGCATCAGGCGGCACACTACGGATCGCTGATCCGCACGAAGTACGGCGAGCCTTTTTATACTGTGGAAACAATGCGCGCGGATGACATTGCATCACTCGAGGTCGCAACGTTTTGAGCGACGAAATCAGCTACCCCTCATACCTGGCGCTGGATGAGCTGCTCTCTCTGCAGCGACTGAAGTCCAGGCCGGAGCATCCTGACGAGCTCTTGTTCATCATTGTTCATCAGGCGAGTGAGCTGTGGTTCAAGCTCATCATCCACGAGCTGAACATGCTCAGCTCACGCCTCGGGGAGAACGATTCGCTCGGCGCGCTCACATCGGTGAAGCGGGTGAATGCGCTCGTTCGAATCATCACGTCGCAGCTCACCGCTCTCGAAACTCTGCCTCCACAACGGTTCGCGCAGTTTCGCGGATACCTCGGAACATCCAGTGGATCGCAAAGCGTTCAGTTCAGAACAATCGAAGCGATATCAGGGCTGCGCGATCAGCATTTCATCGCCGTTCTCGAGGAGCACGGCCCGATTCCCGACCTCGTTCAGAAAGCTCTCGACGCGCCACCACTGCAGGAACAGTTCAACCGCGTGCTTGCTCATTATGGCGTAACACTCGAGCAGATCTATACCGACGAAGAGCAGCGGCCGCTTCAGATGCTCGCTGAAGGGCTGCTGGAATACGAGCAGGGATTTGCCATGTGGCGATTTCTTCACGTGCAGCTCGTCGAGCGGATCATCGGCCCGTCGACGACAGGAACGGGCGGCACCCTTGGATCGAAATACCTTCAGCGCACGGTATCGCAGCGATTCTTCCCCGACTTGTGGGCTGTGCGGGCAAAGTTCTTCGCGGATACATAAGCTGTAATTACACCCTTCCCAGCCTTAGTTTTAGGCAATGCCAGCACCCATCTATCTCGACCACGCTGCGACGACACCGGTGCGTGAGGAAGTCTTCGAGGCGATGAAGCCGTTTTTCGGCCCCCGCTTCGGAAATCCCTCGAGCACGCACCGCTGGGGCCGCGAGGCGCGAGCCGCACTCGACGAAGCCCGGGAGCGGGTTGCCCGTTGTCTTGGCGCGCGCGCCGACGAGGTGTGTTTCACTTCGTGCGGAACCGAGAGCGACAACCTCGCGATTCTCGGCGTATGGCGCGAAGCCAGAACGTCCGGCCGAAACGCGATCGTTTCATCGCCTATCGAGCACAAGGCAATTCTTGGCGCTGTGCACGAAGCGAAAGCTGAAGGTGCCGAAGAGCGGATGCTCGATGTCGACAAGTCCGGAACAGTCACTCGCGAATCATGGGAACGGGATGTTCAGGCTGACGTTGCGATCTGCTCGGTGATGTGGGTCAACAACGAGATCGGCACCGTTCAGCCAGTGCCGGTGCTCGCTGACTACAGCAAGTCAAAGGGAGTTGTCTTCCATACCGATGCGGTGCAGGCCTTTGGGAAAGTGAAGATCGACGCAGGTTCTCAGTCGTTCGATCTCCTTTCGATTTCCGGCCACAAGATTGGCGCACCGAAAGGAGTTGGCGCGCTGTTCATTCGTCGTGGCACGAAGCTGCAGCCACTGATGCACGGCGGCATGCAGGATCGTGGTCGCCGTCCGGGAACTGAAAACGTCGCGTACGCCGTGGCGCTCGCAACTGCAGCGGAGCTCACGCTCGCCGAACAGGACAAGGAGTGCAGCCGACTTCGCGCAATGCGCGACAGACTCGAAGCTGCAATCGTTGCAGCCGTTCCTGACGCCGTAGTGCACGGCCGCGGTGCGGAG
>DASROK010000179.1:0-2932 GCA_035646915.1 Gemmatimonadaceae bacterium | reverse complement strand
GATTTCGTGGTGACAACGTCGCCGGCCAGGCGCACATCGACGTCCGAGACGTATTTCGCGATAAACGCGAGCTTCCACGACGCGCCAACCTCGATTCGAGTCGGGAGTGGATCTGCCTGCTCGCGATCGTTCACCTGCAGTTTCGTTCCAATGTTCCGGACCGAAGCGCCGAGGCGAATTGTTGTGTCTGCGGGAATGTCGTACTGAGCGCCGAAATCCACCGCGCTGGAAGTCGCCGTGAATGTCGACACATTCGCGCACTGACCGGAACAATCAACTCTGTACTGCAGGCGTTTGTAGCTCATACCGAGGCTGACGCTTTTACCGACAGAAGCCCCGAATGTGCCGGCAAAAAGAATGTTACGGGGAAGGACCAGTCCGATCGGGGTTCCTCCTGGATCGGTGATCTGCTGATTTCCAAAATCCAGGAGATTGACCGAGGCGGCGAACGCACCCACATGCCGCACAGGAACCAGAAACGTCACAACGTCGCCGCGAGCCGCGATAGTTTCCGAGTGATGAATCGCAACTTCGCGCTTCGACTGTCTCGCAATCCCGGATGGATTTGACCACACGGCTTCACTGCCGAGTCTCTCGGCAACAGCGGCTTGTGCAATGCCGACTGTTTGCGCGCCGACAGGAAGCAAAAGAAACAGTGCGCCGTCAGTGCTCGACTGCGCGGCAACACGCGGGGAATGAAAAAGTTGGCCGCCAATGAGCGCGGCGATCGCAATGGCTCGACGCACGCTAGAGCGGCGTTGCCTCATCGATCAGCATGATCGGAATGTCGTCGCGAACCGGATACCTGAGCGAGCAAGCATGACAGATAAGGCTCGACTCGGCTTCCCGGTATTCGAGATCTCCCTTGCACTTGGGGCAGACGAGGATCTCGAGAAGTTGTGCGTCTATGCTCATGTCCGTTCTTCCTTTGCGATGGAATAGCCAAACCGCTCGAGTGCCGATGTGCTCTTGCGCCAGTTCGGGATGACCTTCACCCACAAGTCGAGATACACGCTCTGCCCTGTGAACGTTTCGATTTTCTTGCGGGAGGCTTGCCCAACTTCGCGAATACGAGCGCCCTTTGCACCGATGATGATCCGCTTCTGGCTCTCGCGCTCGACGTATATGACCGCTCGAATGTACAATGGCGAGCGACCCTCGCGGAACTCCTCGATGCCGACGGCCACGCTGTACGGGATTTCGTCGTGCAGCTGCTCGAGGATTGTCTCGCGAATGAGCTCCGCGGTGAAGAAGCGGACTGACTGGGTGCTGACATCGTCATCGGGATAAAGGAATGGACTCTCCGGGAGCGATTCCTCAATCGATTTCATGAGGTCGGTGACCCCTTCGCCAGTCAGCGCCGAGATGAAAACTGCGCCAGGCCGTTCAGCCTGGATCTGTGTTCGCTTCGACGCAGGAATGAGATCTGACTTGTTGAGTACATCGATAACCTTAGCCTGCGGATCATTGGGGAGCCCTGCCGCTTCTTTCAGCGAAGGGGGAACGCCGTCGGATGCATCCGCGAGGTACACAATCACGTCAGCGTCCTGAACAGCTCGAAGTGCTGTGGATCGCATCGACTCCTGGAGCGCGTATCTGGGCTCGAGCAACCCGGGCGTATCAAACACGATCATCTGCATGTTATCGGTGGTGTGAATACCGACAACACGATCGCGGGTGGACTGCGGCTTCTGGCTGGTGATTGCGAGCTTCTGACCGACGATCCGATTGAGGAGAGTCGATTTGCCGGCGTTGGGTTTTCCTGCGACGGTAACGATGCCGGCTTTAGTCATTCTCCAATCTAGCGATGGACGAGTGCTAAGGTTTCAGGCCGGAGCGTGCAAGCAGCTGGGCGTATTGCGGGTCTGATCTGAATCGTTGCAGCAGAGGATCGGCACGCAAGTCGATCAGTGTGGGAATATCCCAGCGGATCGTCCGCAGTATCGAGAACGCGCTGTCGGTCTTGCCAGTGATGGCCAACGCAAGCGCGTAGTCCGTACGCGACCGTTCATCGATAGCGTGCTTCTTTGTCTCCGCGAGAAGTCGCTCCGCTTCGGCGTGACGTCCAAGCTGTTCGTACGTGTGTGCGAGAGCGCCGCGAACGCCGGTGAAATTCGGCCCGATACGCATGGCC
The DNA here is from genome assembly GCA_035646915.1 of Gemmatimonadaceae bacterium. Classification (GTDB taxonomy): domain Bacteria; phylum Gemmatimonadota; class Gemmatimonadetes; order Gemmatimonadales; family Gemmatimonadaceae; genus UBA4720. The sequence continues at coordinate 798 of DASROK010000179.1, read as the reverse complement.
TTTTCGAAAAGTTCGGCAGCCGTCTGATAGTTGCCGCGTGCTGATTCAAGCGCGCCGAAATAGTAGAGCGTAACGATGTAATTCGGTCCAAGCTTCCGGGCTTGATCGAACTGTGCACGAGCTTCGTCCCACTTCCCCTCCGTAGCGATGAAGATCCCCAGATTTGCATTTCCAGGAACCGACAGTGGATCGAAGGCGAGAGTTTTCTGCGTTTCAATTTTTGCATCGGCAAAGCGCCCTCGCATTGCAAGGAGTAATGCATAGTAGTGGCGTGCCCACGGATCGTTGGGATCCAGCTTGATGGCACGTTCCAGAGAAAACTCCGCCGCGCCATAATTTCCCTGCGACATGAGCAGCTGCCCGCGAGCATTGTAGGCCTCCGCAAGCGTTGTATCTATCTCGACTGATTTTGCCGCGGCGAGCTCTGCGCGCTCTAGCGCTTCATCTTTCGGCAGGTATCCAAAATTGGACATGTTCACGTATGCTTCGGCCATCGCGGCCCACGCGAGCGCGAACTGAGGATCACGCGCAACCGCGTCGTGATACAAGCGCAGTGCATCTTCGTATTTCTGGAGAGTGCGTCCCTCCCACGCGTAACGGGCCATCGAGTACAACTGGTACGCATAAGGATCGTTCGTCGGCGGTCGTACTGATGGCGCCAGTGGCAGGTGCAGCACGGCGAGCAGGCTGTCCGTTACCTGTTGCTGCAGATCCATGATCGCGGACAACGGCGCCTTGAACTCGCGTGACCACATTGCAGCGCCGTCAGATACGCGGCGAAGCTGCACTGATGCGTGC
>DASROK010000178.1:0-2073 GCA_035646915.1 Gemmatimonadaceae bacterium | reverse complement strand
GGCATCACCTGCATCAGGCCGCGAGCGCTGACATTGCTCCGAGCCTGAGGATCGAGCTTCGCGTTTTCCGTGAGGAGGAGGCCAACGAGAAGCGCCGGGTCGAGATTGCGCTTCCCTCCCTCACGGATGATCGCGTTCGCTATCGTATTCGCCCGAACCGTGTCCTTGGTGTATTTCCTCAGGACGCTCGAGACTCTGAAAACCTGCTCAGTGAGCGGGGGCGGAGCGACGACGAGCGATGCCGGGAGCTTGAGAAGATCGCCGGGCTTCACGTACTTCCCCTGCTGATGATTCAACGTCCAGAAAACGCCTGCAGCAAGCAATGCGCTCGCGCCGACTCCATGCGCCGCCGCAAGAAGTACCTTCTGCCAGCGCTTGCGTGGCTTACGCTCATCGGCACGGCGTCTGACGTTCGTATAGACGTTGCCCGCCGATCGGCGCCGGTCGTTCGGAAATGCGAGGTCTTCGGTCTCCTGGCGAACGTCGCTTTCAGGCGTGTCCATAGTGTTTAAATCTGCACCACGCATGCCACGTATGGGTATGGAGCTTGCCCCTGTGCCGCGCGCCAACTACTTGAAACGATGAAAGAATCTGAAGGCATTTACCGCTGGTTTCGCTTCATAAAAAAAACGATAATCGGCCTTTTCATCGTCATAGTCGGCATAATGCTGTTCGGCTACGCGGTGTTCATGCGCCACGTCGACGCGCGCGGGGCCTGGAAATCGGCCTCGCGAGAGCTCCAGGGCGGAATGCTTCATTATGGTGAGCACGTGGAAAAGTTCGCCAAGGCGTTCCAGCGGCGCCCAACCGATTATTACCGCGCCGCTAACGGGCTTCTTGTCGCAACCAACGACCGCGTGATCTTCGTGGGAATTGCGCCAAGCGACAAGCTCGAGAATGAGGATGCGCCGCAGACTGTCCTGACCTACGAGTTCCCGAACGACACGATGCTGTCAATGAAGGCCGAGCGCCTTTATTTCCTGACTGCGCATGGTGTTCGAATAAAACACCCGACAGTTCCAACCCAGATTTTCGCGGCATCGAGCGGCGACGCCGATGCTCTCGACAGCCTCATCGATCACGTCAACAAGAGACTCGATGCGCAGCGGGTCGAAGCCATTCGCGAAAGAAGAATCCGCGCCGGCGTTGCCGCCTTGATCGACGAGCCGATCTACTATGTAGTCAAAAGAGGCGATGCAATCTCCAGCATCGCGAAGCGATTCGACACGACCGACGAGTACATCAAGCAGTGGAATAATCTGCCAAGCGACAAGGTGCGCATCGGAGAAAAGCTGATCGTCAAGCCAAAAGGTCCGAGGCCCAGGATTCCAGCGAAACCGGCGCCGAAACCGAGAACGCCGCGCGTCCCCGGGCCAAAGCTTTAGACCTGAAGGCGATACCCCGCTTTCCAGACAGTCAGAATGTGTCTGGGGCTGGAAGGATCATCTTCCAGCTTTCTTCTCAGCTCGGCGATGTGAATGTCGACTGTGCGAGTCATCACTTCCGCCTGGTGACCCCAGACTTCCTTGAGCAGCTCGAGACGCGACGCAACCGCACCGCGACGGCGAATCAGGGCAAGCAGCAGATCGAACTCCTTCGGCGTAAGCGCGACTTCCGTCTCGACTTTCTTCACCGACCGGGCAAGAGTGTTGATCGAGACATCGCCAAACCCTTCGACCGCTTCGCCATCGCGATGGTCACCGCCTTTTGCGCGCCGGAGAATTGCCTGAACGCGGGCGAGCAGCTCCGACAGGCTGAAAGGTTTGGTGACGTAATCGTCCGCGCCAAGACGGAACCCGAAAACCTTGTCCGCCTCTTCACCCCGCGCGGTGAGAATCAGAACCGGCACATCCTTCCCTTCCGCACGCAGTTTCTTGAGGATCGTGTATCCATCCATGCCGGGCAGCATGAGATCGAGCACGACAAGATCAGGATTTGTCGAACGCGCCATCTCGAAACCTCGAACACCGTCTTCCGCGGCTTCGACTTCATATCCTTCCGATTCCAGACTGCGAGTCAGCCCGAACGCGAGATTCGCGTTGTCTTCAACGACGAGAACTTTTGTCATACACC
>DASROK010000177.1:0-3825 GCA_035646915.1 Gemmatimonadaceae bacterium | reverse complement strand
GTCGCATCTCAATGGAAGCCGGACATGAATCCGGACTCGCTCGCGAATACAGCCGGCCGTGCGCTCGCACGACGAGTGACGCTGGTCGATTCTACGGGCGTTGTGGTCGGGGATTCGGAATTCGACGGGAGCGATCTGCAGCGGCTGAGCAACCACCTGTATCGTCCCGAAGTAATGCAGGCCAGCCGAAGCGGTGTCGGAATCGCAAGGCGGATTTCGTCCTCCAAAGGTGATCAGGAGCTTTACGTCGCAGCTCGAGCCGGATCCGGATTCGCCCGCGTATCGGTTTCGACCGGAGTTATCGATGCGCTCTTCGACCGTGCACGACGCGACATACTCATCACCGGTCTTGTGGCTCTCGTCGAATTCCGAATCCCCGACCACAACGCCCGTAGAATCGACCAGCGTCACTCGTCGTGCGAGCGCACGGCCGGCTGTATTCGCGAGCGAGTCCGGATTCATGTCCGGCTTCCATTGAGATGCGACGAATCGGGCTTCTCGCTCGAGGCTGGCTTCGCTCTCAACCGTAATGCTTGAATGCAGCCGATTGTCAACGATGGCCAGAATCGCAACAATCAGAATTGCGATGATGATGAAAGAATAGAGAAGCACCCGCTGCGTGAGCCTCACGCGCGCGAGAGTGCCTCTTCATTGAAGCGGTAGCCAAAACCGCGGACGGTTTCGATCATGTCGCCGGCGCGCAGCAGTTTTGTGCGAAGACGCTGTACGTGCATGTCGACCGTGCGTGTCTGGATGTCGGGTGCCGCATCCCAGACGGTCTCCAGCAGATGCGACCTCGCCTGAACGCGGCCGCTTCGCTCTGCGAGAAGAAGCAGCAGCCGAAATTCCGTAGGAGTGAGATCGATCTCGGTGTCGTCGACGGTTACGCGATGCGCCGAGCGGTCGATGTGCAGAGGGCCGATCACCAGGACATCACGCACCGCGGGGGCGGAGCCGGCTCGCCTGAGAATTGCCTTGACGCGCAGCACGAGCTCGGGCGCGCTGAAAGGTTTTGTGAGATAATCGTCCGCGCCGAGAGTGAGACCTTCGATGCGATCCGCTTCATTGCGACGCGCAGTGAGCATGAGCACAGGCACATCACGCGTTTGATCGCGCGCCCGAAGCTTCTTCAACACGTCGAAACCGGAGATTCCTGGAAGCATGAGGTCGAGCACGATCAGCGCTGGCCGCTCCCGGCTCGCTTGTGCGAGCGCATCTGTCCCGTTCTTCGCGGTGGCAACGCGATAGCCGGCCTTGGCGAGGTGATAGGCGACAAGCGCGACAATGTGCGGCTCGTCGTCTACGACGAGCACGAGTTCACTGCCCGCCGAAGTGGATTCCATTCATTAAACCTGAAATGCCAGCAATAAACGGTCAACTTGGCTTCTGTCACGATTCGGCGAAGACGTTATAATCCGGTTCATGAAACGTTCAGCTACCGCGGCAGTATTGGCGCTCGTTGTCGCCTGCACGAGCCCATCGGTTGAGAACCTGCCTTCCACTGGAACGGCTGCAAATCAGACGGAATTACTGGTACTCAGCACGACCGATGTTCATGGTCGAATTCGGGGCTGGGACTATTACGCAGATTCGGCTGAGACAATGCGCGGTCTGTCCCGCGCGGCGACGATAGTCGACTCGATTCGTGCAGCGAATCCGGGCCGGGTACTGCTTGTCGACGCCGGCGATCTTCTCCAGGGAAATCCATTCGCCTATGTGGCGATGAAACAGTTCGCGGACTCGGCCAACCCGATCATCGCGGCGATGAATGCGATGCAGTATGACGCGGCAGCGATAGGCAATCACGAGTACAACTACGGAGTGCCGTATCTCGAGCGCGCAGTATCGCAGGCGAAGTTTCCAATGCTTTCGGCGAACACGTGGAAACCGGACGGCACGCACAAATTCCGTTCGTGGACGATTGTCGAGCGGCAGGGAATCAAGATCGGAATTGTCGGCGCAACAACACCTGGTGTGATGGTATGGGACGCGGACAATGTTCGGGGCAGAGTGAATCTCACCGACATTGTTCCAGCAGTGCGCACTGCAGTTGGTGAAGTTCAGAAGGCCGGTGCGCAAGTCGTGATCGTGAGCGTGCATTCCGGTTTGAACGAGCCATCCTCGTACGACACGGTATCGACTGGACTGCCAAGCGAAAATGTCGCTGAGCGCATAGCGAAGGAAATCCCCGGCATCGACCTGGTGGTTTACGGGCACTCACACAAGGAGCAGCCCGATCTTCACGTTGGTTCGGCTCTCCTTGTTCAGCCAAAAAACTGGGCGACGAGCGTCGGGGTCGCGCATCTCACAGTCTCGCGCGACGGCAATTCGTATCGAGTGACTTCGTCGAAAGGCGAAACGATTCAGTCGCGTGGACATGCTGAGCAGGCCGCAGTCCTGGCGGCGTCGGCATCTACGCACCGTGCAGCGGTTGCGTATGCGAATGCGGTGATTGGAAACACACCGGTTGCATGGCGCGGCGATTCCGCCCGACTCGAGGACACACCGCTGATCGATCTCATAAATGAAGTCGAGATGAAAGCGGCAAAGGCAGATCTCGCTTCGAGCGCAGCTTTCACACTTGATGCGTCAATTCCCGCCGGACCGATCACCGTCGCGAAGATTGCGCAGCTCTATCCATACGACAACACGCTGCGAGCCGTGCGAATCAGTGGCGCTCAGCTTCGCGATTATCTCGAGTATTCGGCGCGTTACTACACGAGGGTGGACAATGGAGTCCCCATCCCCGACCCGCAGATTCCCGGATACAACTTCGACATGGTCTCCGGTGCGGATTACACTCTCGACCTGACGAAGCCGATCGGGTCGAGGCTCACCGCGCTGACGTTCAAGGGCAAACCGGTCGCCCCGACTGACAGCTTTACTTTCGCGCTCAACAACTATCGTCAGACTGGTGGCGGCGGATTCGCGATGCTTCGCGGAGCTCCCGTTGTATTCGATCAGCAGCAGGAGATAAGACAGCTCCTGATCGATGAGGTTCGCGCTCGCGGTACACTCAAGCCCGAGGATTACTTCAGGCAGAACTGGTCGCTTCTAACAGGTGAATCAGGTTCAGCTCAATCCGAACCACGGCTCCGAATTATCACCACGAACGATTTTCACGGAAGCCTCGAGCCGAAGGTTCAGACCGATGGATCACTGCGCGGAGGCGCGGCGTACACTGCGGCAGTCATTGAGAAGGCGCGAAGCGAGTGCTCTGCCGACTGCATGAACATCCTGATCGACGGCGGCGACCAGTTCCAGGGAACGCCAGTTTCCAATCTCGCGTTCGGCCGGCCCATAGCGGACTACTACAATAGAATGGGATATACGGCGTCTGCTGTCGGCAACCATGAGTTCGACTGGGGAATCGACACCCTCCAAGCGCGGATGCGTGATGCTCACTACGCTTTCCTTGGCGCGAACATTCGCCTCGCTGACGGACGCGATGCTGCGTGGATTCGGGACGATACGATCGTCGTGCGCGGGAAGTCGCGGGTTGGAATCATCGGTATCGCAACACCGGCGACTCCGACTGAGACTCTTCCCGCAAACGTCAGGACCCTGAAGTTTCTGGATCCCGGACCGGTCATCGACGAGCACGCAAAGTCACTCCGCGCACGGGGAGCGAATGTCATCATCGTCGTTGCCCACATGGGCGGTTTCTGCAACACGAACAACGGAGCCGAGTCGTGCAACGGGCCTGTTTTCGAGATGATACCGCGCATCACCGAGAAGATCGACCTGTTTGTGAGTGCACATACGCACAGCCTGCTGAATACTCGCGTCAATGGTATTCCAGTCGTGCAGGCCAGATGGGGAGGC
>DASROK010000176.1:0-3365 GCA_035646915.1 Gemmatimonadaceae bacterium | reverse complement strand
GCCTGATGACAGCTGAACACGCCTGGATCTTCATCGGATACAATGAGCGCTTCGCCAAGATCGAGAAGACTCAGCAGATGATTTCGACAATGCTCGAGGACCCACACCGGCGGCTCGGTCTCCCACCGCGGCAGGACTTTTCCGGTTACCGAGGCAACTCTCGGATCCGCTTCGAATCCTTGCAGAAGATTCCGAAGCATCGCTGTGTCCGCGAGCATGTCGTCATCGGTGAAATAAAGAATGTCGCCACTGGCAGCGATTGCACCGAGATTACGGGCGAAGTGCGCGCCCTTTCTGTCTTCGCGAAGCCCGCGTACGCGATCGTGCTCGAGCATGAGCTCCTCGACGACGGTCCACGTGTTGTCAGTCGACGCGTTGTCGACAATGATCAGCTCCCATTTGTCGTCGGGATAATCCTGCTCGAGCAGCGTGTGGACAGTCTGCCGAAGAAGCTCTGACCGATTGTGAGTCGGGATGATCACCGAGATGAATGGGAACGTTCGGCTCACCCCCGCCCCACAAAAACTGCTGCCCACGTGTCGACATCGGGCGCTGTGTCCTTCATCCACGCTTTGGAGTCGATGAGCTTCATCGCGGCGACGTTCAATGCCAGCTCCACTTCCGGCGTAAAGAGATACCGCATGCGATGAGTCTCGCGCAGTGTTTCCGACACGTCCGTGCTCTTGTCCTTCACCACCACGGTGTAATTGACGTCGACGATGTTCTCGTTGACGTGAATCTCGGGGGTGGCAGTGCGGTGTACTTCAGTCGAATCGTCCGACAGGTGCTTCTCTGTCACTGCTGGCCACTGCTTGAGCACTGCCGGCCCGTACCAGCAATCGAAGATGAATGCGCCGCCCGGCTTCACGTGTTCGCGTGCGGTAGCGAACGCATCGGCAAGATCGGCGTTCGACGTCTGATAGCTCATCACGTGAAACAGCGAGATTACTACGTCGAACTTGCGGCCGAGTCTCACTGACCGTGCATCGCCAAGCGAGAATTCGAGTCTCGAAGCCAGATCACCGGGCAACGAGCTCCGCCGGGATTCCGCCGCCTCCAGCATTCCCTCGCTCATGTCGACGCCGGAAACTTCATACCCGATTTCCGCAAGCTCGGCCGCGTGCGCGCCGGTTCCGCATCCAATCTCCATCACTGTCCTTGCATCCGGAGAAAAGGAACGAATGAGCTGCGCGATGTAATCCGCTTCCCCCGCGTAGTCCTTGTCGCGATAGAGAAGATCGTAGTACCGCGAGTAACCAGCGAAGACGCTCACGCGAACAGCTCGTGCACCGCGGCTGAAACGCGCTCGATCTGATCATTTTTCAACGTCAGGCCACTCGGCAGATAAAATCCGCGCCGGGCAATGCGTTCCGCGTTTGGATAACTCTCGCCACCGAACAATCCCTGCTTTCGATACACCGGCTGCTCATGCATGGGCCAGAAGAATGGGCGAGTCCCCACTTTATTCTCAGCGAGCCGCTTGATCGCTTCATCCGCATCAAATGCTGAATCGCCAGCGATCACCACTCCGTACACCCAGTTGATGTTCGCTGCGAATTCAGTGCATGCCACAGGAAGCTGCAGCGATGGGATATCCGACAGAAGCCGCGTATAGCACTCGAAGATGTGCCGCTTCCGCGCGACGAACTCATCGAGTCGCTCGAGCTGAGCGAGGCCGATCGCCGCCTGCATGTTGGTCATGCGGAAGTTCCAGCCAATCTCGTCGTGGACAAACCGCCGCGGCGCTTTCATCGCAAGATTTCTCAGCCCGCGACATCGCTCGGCGAGCGCATCATCATCGGTGACGATCATCCCGCCTTCGCCGGTCGTCACGTGCTTGTTGGGGTAAAAGCTGAATGTCGAGATGTCGCCGAATGACCCACAGGGTTTGTCGCGGTATGTCTGCCCGATCATTTCCGCCGCATCCTCGATGACGCGGAGATCGTGTCGCTGCGCGATATCCAGCAGCGGATCCATGTCGACTGGAAGCCCGTAGATGTGAACGGGCATGATCGCCCTGGTCTTTGGCGTAATGCGGGTTTCGATCGCGCTCACGTCCATGTTCCAGGTCTTCGGATCGCAGTCGACAACAACGGGAATGCCGCCAAGCCGCGACACTGCGGCCGCGCACGAGATGATCGTGAAGGTCGGCATTATCACTTCGTCACCGGGCCCAATATCGAGCGCGGCAACCGCCGCATCGAGCGCCGCTGACCCGTTGCACACCGCAATTCCGTGACGGCGCCCAACCCTCGCCGCAAAGCGGGTCTCGAACTCGCGAATGAAGGGCCCTTCGGACGAGATCCAGCCCGTGTCGATGCACTCGTTCAGGTACTTTCTTTCGTTGCCCGAAAGGTCAGGTTCATTGACCGGGATCATGTCTGACATAAGAGTGAAAGTTACAACGGGACGTAACTACGGGGGTATCAGGAAGACGAGGAAGCAATGGAAGCCTTGGAAGAAACGCGCTTCCAGATCTTCTTTTTTTCTTCTTCGTCTTCCCGATACCGCGTAGTGCCTTATCTGCACGGATCGATTTCATAGACGCGATAAAACTCATCTGTGACGGCCCGCGGAAAAGCCGCAACCGGATGACGACCCCCTAAACGGAGCCACTCCTCAGCGGTCCACGTAAACGTGAGCCCGCGATAGAGCGGATGTCCCACGCCATTCGATTTGTACTGAAACCCCTGATATCCGATTGCGAGCAGGACCGGCTTTCTCGCAGAACAAGACACGCTGTCGGCAACGTCTATCAGATCCCCGAGCGTCATGTCGATCTTCCTTCGGCCGCCCTTGCCGAAGTAGACGCGATCGGCGAGCTCGCGCTGGCGCGGCATGAAGATCGGATTCGCGACGTAATACGGCATCGCTTCCATCAGGTAATCCGGCTCGGACATGAGGATCGCGTCGTGATACCGGGGGTTCGCCCGAATGAACTGGCCGAATGCTTTTGAGCTCGACTCGGGATATTGAATCGTCCGGTGAACGAGAAATGGAAGAGCGAGCGACTGAATCGCAAAAAGTGGAAGGAGGCCGAGCGCGATTCGTCTCGAGTCGCCGACTCTGTCAGTCTCGAGCCAGCAGATCGCAAAAATCAGAAAGAGAACAATTCCCTGGTGACGCAGGCTTCCCGTGTAGATGTTGCGGAAGAAAATCTCGAAGCCCACAATCGCGACAATGATTGCGACGAGCGCGCGCGGATGGCGTCGCAGACTGAAGAGCAGCCACGCGATACACAGATCGACTGCAAGGCGTGAAACAACAGCTGCGTCGATCCCGAAAACGCGCCATGGTATTTCCGAAATCGCTGTGATACTGGCCAGCCTGTAGCCAAGCAGTCCTTTCCCGGGATCCATTAAGAT
>DASROK010000175.1:0-5720 GCA_035646915.1 Gemmatimonadaceae bacterium | reverse complement strand
GAACTCGGCCACGCAGCGTGATCTCGCCGGTCATTGAAACATCCCCGCGCACCGGACGGTCCGACATCTCCGACACCAGCGCCGTTGCGATTGCAATTCCTGCCGACGGACCATCCTTTGGAATGGCACCTGCCGGAACGTGGATGTGAGCTTCGATCGCACCGAGCCGATCCTTTGGAATACCGAGGCTGGCAGCGTTGTTCGTTGCATACGTAAACGCAGCGCGTGCTGATTCCTTCATCACATCACCGAGCTGTCCGGTAAGGATGAGAGATACCGCTCCGCCCGGGCCGATCTGCTCGTTGTCCGTTGCGCGATTGCCGTAATAGCGGCGAATCGACGCTTCGACGAACATGATGTCGCCACCCATCGGCGTGTAGTACATCCCGGTTGCAATTCCAACTTCATTCTCCTGCTGCGCGCGCTCAGGATGAACCTTTGGTCTTCCAAGAAGCTCACGCACTTCTTCCGCCGTGATCTCCTCGTCGACAATCTCACCGGTTACACCCATCGCAATCTTGCGTGCAACCTTGCGCGCAACCGCGCCCAGCTGTCGCTCGAGCTGACGCACGCCACTCTCGCGGGTGTAGTTCGACACAACGCTCATCACTGCGTCGTCAGTGAAGTGAATTCCCTTGTCGCCAAGTCCCGACTCCTCGAGCTGGCGCGGAATGAGATACTTCTTGGCGATTTCCGCCTTCTCTCTCTCCGTGTAACCCGCAAAGTCGACAACTTCCATCCGGTCGAGCAGCGGACCGGGAATGTTCTGAACGAAGTTGGCTGTCGCGATGAACAGCACCTCGCTAAGGTCGAACGGAATCCCGAGGTAGTGATCGGTGAACGTATCGTTCTGCGCCGGATCGAGAACCTCGAGCAGCGCACTCGCAGGATCCCCCTGGAATGAAGTGCCGAGCTTGTCGACTTCATCGAGAAGAAACACCGGATTCTTTGTCCCTGCCTGCTTCATTCCCTGAATGATTCTGCCCGGCATTGCGCCGACATAGGTACGACGATGTCCGCGAATGTCGGCCTCATCACGTGCGCCGCCCAGGGCGACACGCACATATTCGCGGCCGAGCGCCCGCGCGATGGACTTAGCGATCGAAGTCTTGCCGACTCCAGGCGGGCCGATGAAAATGAGAATCGGTCCCTTTGCCATCGCGCGAGCTTTCGCTTCCTTCTGATCGGTGATCTTCCTGTCTTCGTCCTTGCCGGCGAACAGCGAAGGATTCGCGTCGTCGGATTCCGGGCTCAGCACCGACGCGTCGAGCTCGCCCTCACGCTCCACTTCCTGCGCCATCTGCTGCGCACGAAGCTGGCGCACCGCGAGAAACTCGAGCACGCGATCCTTCACGTCGTTCAAGCCGTAGTGATCTTCCTCGAGAACCTTCGATGCGTTGTTCAGGTCAAGCTGATCGTCGGAGCGGGTGTTCCAGGGAAGCTCTGCGATCCACTCGAGATACGTCCGGATCACTTGCGCTTCCATTGATTCACGGCCCGCCCGCTCCAGGCGACCAAGCTCCCGCTCGACTTCAGCGCGCGCTTCCTTCGGAAGCTCGAGCTTGCTCAGCTTGTCGCGAAGCTCGGTCATTTCCTTCGACTGATCGTCGTCGCCGAGCTCCTTCTGAATCGCCTTCATCTGCTCGCGCAGGTACATCTCGCGCTGGCGCTCGCCAAGCTCTTCCTGCACCTGAGACTTGATGTCTTCCTGCGCCTCGAGAAGACCAACCTGGCGCTGTACATGAACCAGCACGCGGCGAAGCCTGTCTTCCACGTTCAGCGTCTCGAGCAGTCCCTGCTTTTCGGGAACCGGAAGCTCGATGTAGCCGGCAACGAGATCTGCAAATTTGCCGGGCTCAGTTACCGCATCGAGCACCTGGTGCACGACTTCTTCCGGGAGTCCGCGACGCTCGCCGAGCTCGGCCGCGCGCTCGCGCGTTTCCTTCTGGAGTGCGGTGAAGGCCGCATCATTCTCGTCGACCGGGTTCATCTCTTCGGCCGGAACGATCACTGCGCTCAGGTAACCGTCGGTCATCGTATACTGCAGAGCGGTGGCGCGCTGCTCGCCCTGCAGGAGCAGCTGCACGCCCCCAAGACCGCGCTGGATCTGTCCGATCCGCGCGATCACTCCCATCGAATAAAGAATCTCGGGCGCCGGCTCATCCGTATTGTCGCGTTGTGCTACCGCGAACACGAGCCGATCGCCCTTGAGCGCCGACTCGATGGCCCGGAGCGTTCCCGGCCGGCCGGCCGCAATCGGTGCGGTGAGTCCTGGAAAGATTACTGTTCCACGAAGTGGCAGAACCGGTATAGTTTGACGCTGTGCCATGTTTTTCCCTGAGAATTGAAACGACTACTTTTATTGCTACGTCTAGTTACAAGTGCGGCATATACTGCATCTTTTGAGCGACAGATTCACGCCAGGGGGGCATGATTCGCCTAATTTGTCTGTCGGGATGACGCGGGACACATGCCATTAAGACCTGACGATGCTCTGGGTGCTCATGTAGCTCAGGTTCTCGAGCCCCACTATGAAATAGACAGCGAGGTCGGGCGCGGCGGCATGGGCATCGTGTATTGCGCGAAGGACAAGCGTCTCAAGCGCAACGTCGCGATCAAGCTGCTCCCGCCCGAGCTCGCGTTTCGAACCGATATCCGCTCCCGCTTTCTGCGTGAGGCGGAAACTGCTGCGCAGCTCAGCCACCCGAACATCGTCCCGATTTACAATGTCGAGGAGCGCGACAACCTCGTCTACTTCATCATGGCTTTCATCGCGGGAGACAACCTCGCGACGAGACTCCAGAAAGTAGGCGCGCTCGACACCGGCGAGGTGCGCCGGATTCTGCGGGAAGTGGCGGATGCGCTCGCATATGCGCACAAGCGCAAAGTCGTTCACCGCGACATCAAGCCTGACAACATTCTTCTCGATAGTGACTCCGGCCGCGCCATGGTGACCGATTTCGGTATCGCGCGCGCGCTGACCGATACAGGCGACTCGCGTCTCACAGCGACCGGAATGGCAATTGGAACGCCGGCGTACATGTCGCCCGAACAGTCGGCAGGCGAGCTCGAGATCGACGGACGCAGTGACCTCTACTCACTTGGCGTTGTCGGGTACCAGATGGCCACTGGCGATCTTCCGTTCATCGCGCCGAATACTCCGTCGATGCTCGTGAAGCATCTCTCGGAGATTCCGATGCCTGTCGATCAGCGACGTCCGGATCTTCCAACTGATCTTGCGCGCGTCATCATGATGATGCTCGAGAAGGATCCAGCGAACAGGTTCCCTGATGCCCAGGCAGTAGTAGTCGCGTTGTCCAGCGGTGTCATGCCGACGCTGAGAACATTTCAGTCGCCTGCGCCTACAGCGGTTGGAAGCCCGCTCGGCCGCGCGCCGATGGCTCCGGTTGCTCCGATGGGCATCCGCACCGGATCCGGATTCCGATCGGCGAGCGGGAACGCGCCGACTGCGGAAGAGCTCGATCGATGGAACGCTGATCCTGTCAGAAGATTCAGGAAAAAGCTTGCGCCGTATCTCGCCGTAAACGCGATACTTGTTCCTCTCTCGATTTTCGGAGACGGCGGATTTCTTGTCGTTACTGCGTTCTGGTCCATCGGCATGGCGGTGAGCTACTCCAAGCTGTGGCAGGAAGGATTCAACTGGCGCGACGTTTTCCGTCAGCCTCGCGACCGCTTGCTCTTCGATGTTGCCGCCGAGAGCATCGACGATGCGCGCGCGCTATTCGATGAGACCAAGCGCGAGAAGGTTCGCGCACGCGCACGTGCGCGAGCAGCGGGTGGGTTGTTCAACGATCGCGCGCCTGGCCACTCGCTTGGAGCAGGCTCGAGCATGCCGCGCTCGCCGCTTCCGGGAGAAACCAATCCGCCACCGGCATTGCCTGCCGACAATTCGCCGTATGGATCGGCGCTCGCGTCCATTCGAATGGACCGCGACGAGATCTATCGGCAGATGCAGACATTGTCCAAGGATGAGAAGCAGCAGATCCCGGACGTCCAGAATTCTGCGGACGGCATCTATAGAAAGGCGATGCAGGTCGCTTCAACGCTGGCCGAGCTGGATCTTAGAGGGACGCGTGATACGCCGGAGTCGATCGAAAAGGAGATCGACGCTCTCGAAGCGCAGGCAAATCCGCTCGATTATCAGGCCAGTGAAGAGCGCGTGCGGCGTCTCGCTCACCTGAAGCGCGAGCGACGCGTGATCGCTGATCTCGCGAAGCGGCGCACAGATGCGGAAACCAAGCTCGAACATTGCCGGCAGCTCCTCAGAAGCATGAGGCTCGAGCTGCTGCGCTACCGGTCCGCGGGCATGGGTACTGCCGCTACCAACGGACTGACGATGGTAACTCAGCAAGCGCAGTCCGTTGTGAAGGAGATGGGGTATCTCTCTGATGCGGCTGCCGAAGTAAACGCACTCTAAAAATCAGCATGAAGACAATTGGCCTTGCCGCCGCGTTGTGCGGCGTGCTGGCGTGCACGGATAAAGGCGTGCAGGCCAACCCTTCCACTGTGCATGAAGGGTCTCTGAAGTCGACAGCGCAGATTGCGCGAGACGATTCAATCCGGAAGGATTCGATGGAGCGTGCGCGCATTGTGCGCGTGCCTCGCCCTGAAGTTGTGCGCGGCCTCTATGTGAACCGATGGGCAGCGCTTGGCAGGAAGATGGGTCAGCTCATCGATCTCGCAAACAAGACTGAAGTCAATACGCTTGTCATCGACGTCAAGGACGATCGCGGCTTCGTGTTGTACAAGTCACGTGTTCCGCTTGCGATTGAAATCGGTGCCGATACCAACAGTGCGATGAGCGACAGGAAACTCCGCGCGATTCTCGACACGATGGCAGCGCACAACATTTTTCCAATCGCGAGAATCGTCGTCGCAAAGGATCCTCTGCTTGCCAGCTCGAAGCTGGAGTGGGCTATCAAGCGCCGGGACAACATGGAGCCGTGGCTCGACAAGAACGGCAAACCGTGGCTCGATCCGCACCATCGGGAAGTGTGGCAGTACGCTGCCGATCTGGCGAAGGAGGCGTACGAGAAGGGATTCAGCGAAGTGCAGTTCGATTACGTGCGATTCCCCGATGAGAAGCGCCTGATCCGCGAATCTGTCTATCCACTGGCGAATGGACGCGTTCGGGCGCAGGTAATTCGCGAGCAGCTTGGCTTTGTTCGCTCGTATCTCAAGTCGATCAACATGCCGATGACGATCGATGTGTTTGGTCTCACAGCGACTGACACAACAGACATGGGAATCGGACAGCGATGGGAGATGTTCGTCGACCAGGCTGACGTTGTTCTGCCGATGGTGTACCCGTCACACTTTGCGGCGGGCACGTACAAGCTTGGGAATCCTAATGCGCATCCATATGCAACCATCGATCATGCGATGAAGGATGCGAAGCGACGCAGCGCGCCGATTCCGAATGCGGCGAAGATTGTCCCGTGGTATCAGGATTTCACTCTCGGACCTCCGCATTACTATGCAGAGCAGGTCCGCGCGCAGAAGAAGGCCGGATACGACAACGGGTTCCAGAGCTGGATACTCTGGAACCCGGGAAGCCGTTACACGGAAAGCGCCCTCGAACCCGAGAGCTGACTACCTGTAGTTAGCGTCCGCCAGGCGGACGATTTCCCATCGCCTCGCGGCGTTTCTTCGCCTCGGCGACGTTCTTGTCGAAGATTGTCTGCTGATCCGCGGTGAGA
>DASROK010000174.1:0-4106 GCA_035646915.1 Gemmatimonadaceae bacterium | reverse complement strand
GCCAATGATGCACGACGAGTGCAGACGGTTCTCAGTCATCGCCGCAGCAAATCGCAGAAATTCTTCTCGTCGTCGGCCGGACAATGGGATCGCCTTCGCGTCGAGCTCTTCGGCGCACGCGCGGATCTGCTGGGACTGCTCGGCTTGCTCGACGAATCGTGGACAGTCGGCGACCTCGGCTGCGGAACAGGTCAGCTCACCGAATCGATCGCGCCTTTCGTGCATCGTGTAATTGCTGTCGACGATTCCTCTGCTATGCTGGGCGCGGCGCGCCGCAGACTCGCATCGATGAGCAATGTCGAAGTGAAGAGCGGACGACTCGAGGCGCTCCCCGTCGAGGATGGCTCGCTCGATGCAGCGCTTCTCTTCCTCGTGCTGCACTACGTGCCGGAGCCGGAAACCGCGATCGCGGAAGCGCGGCGCACGCTCAAGCCGGGAGGTCGTCTTCTCATCGTCGACATGATGCCGCACGATCGCGAAGACCTGCTGCACGAGATGGGACACGTATGGAGAGGTTTTTCCGAGGAGCAGATTGCTTCTCTGTTCGAAAGCGCCGGCATGACTGGCGCAAGGTACCATCCGCTTCCGCCTGACGAAGCGGCGAAAGGTCCGTCGTTGTTCGCGGCGGTTGCGCGCGACGGCGCAAGCCAGAGCAGCCGGTTGTAGGCATTAGAAAGTTCACCCAATCGCACCAAGAGGAAAGGATCGTGACAAGCGTTGCAGAAATGCCAGTAAGCACCGAGGCGGAAAACAGGTTCGCAGTCGGCCCAGACCGCGAGGCGTACAAAGTGAAGGACATCTCGCTCGCCGATTTCGGCAGAAAGGAAATCCGTCTCGCCGAGCATGAGATGCCGGGACTGATGGCGCTGCGTGCCGAGTACAAGGGAAAGAATCCCCTTGCAGGCGCGAAGATCATGGGCTCGCTGCACATGACGGTGCAGACCGCCGTTCTGATCGAGACACTCACCGAGCTTGGCGCCGATGTGCGCTGGGTTTCGTGCAACATTTTCTCGACGCAGGATCACGCTGCCGCTGCCGTCGTCGTCGGAAGGAACGGGACGATCGACAATCCGCAGGGCACTCCCGTATACGCGTGGAAGGGCGAGTCGCTCGAGGAATACTGGTGGTGCACTGATCAGGCGCTCGTGTGGCCTGACGGATCCGGTCCGAATCTTCTTCTCGATGACGGTGGAGACGCCACGCTTCTCGTGCACAAGGGTGTCGAGTTCGAGAAAGCCGGCCGCGTTCCTGAATTCAACGAAGAGAAAGACTCAGAAGAATACGGCGTGATCCTGAGCCTTCTCAGTCGCGAGTACAAGAAGAATCCGAAGCGCTGGACGACAATGTCGAAGGATCTTCGCGGAGTTTCCGAGGAGACGACGACTGGTGTTCATCGCCTCTATCAGATGATGGACGCAGGCACGCTTCTCTTCTGCGCGATCAACGTGAACGATTCAGTGACGAAGTCGAAGTTCGACAACCTTTACGGGTGCCGTCACTCGCTCACAGACGGAATTCTGCGCGCGTCAGACGTGATGCTCGCGGGCAAGGTCGCGGTCATCTGCGGATACGGTGACGTTGGAAAGGGTTGCGCCCAGGCGCTCAAGGGTCAGGGCGCTCGTGTCGTGATCACCGAGATCGATCCCATCTGCGCGCTGCAGGCCGCGATGGAAGGTTATCAGGTTACAACTCTCGATGATGTTATCGAGACTGCTGACATCTTCATCACCGCGACAGGCAACAAGGACATCATCACTGCCGAGCACATGTCGCGCATGAAGGACAAGGCGATTGTCGGCAACATCGGTCACTTCGACAACGAGATCGACATGGCCGGTCTCAAAAAGTCAAAGGGTGTGA
The DNA here is from genome assembly GCA_035646915.1 of Gemmatimonadaceae bacterium. GTDB lineage: Bacteria > Gemmatimonadota > Gemmatimonadetes > Gemmatimonadales > Gemmatimonadaceae > UBA4720. The sequence goes on along the minus strand of DASROK010000174.1, from coordinate 2,246 downwards.
AGCGCATCAACATCAAGCCGCAGTACGACGAATACGTGTTCCCTGACGGTCACTCGGTGATGATTCTCGCCGAGGGACGGCTGTTGAATCTTGGCTGTGCAACTGGTCACCCGAGCTTCGTGATGTCAGCGAGCTTCACGAATCAGGTGATGGCGCAGATCGAGCTGCACCAGAATGCTTCGAGCTATGAGCGCCGTGTCTACACGCTGCCCAAGCATCTCGATGAGAAGGTCGCGCGTCTCCATCTCGACAAGCTGGGAGTGAAGCTCACGAAACTCTCAGATTCGCAAGCCGATTATCTCGGAGTTCCGAAGGACGGACCGTACAAGTCGGATCACTATCGGTACTAAAAAAGGCGGGAAAGAAAGGCCAGACCTCTGTTTACCGATGTGAGTTGAACAGATCTCAGATAAACGTCGTTATCCGACATCTGAAAATCTCAAATCTGTCAACAAAGGTCTGGCCATTCTCTTCCGCAGTTAATTGCACTCGGAGGGAATGGACGGTCGGTCTCGAACAGTCTTTGCGATGACAGGTCTGTTTTGTCGCTTTGCTGAAACACAGATGCCCTTCATCGTTTCAGCGTCACCCCTCCAATAGCGAACGCGGTCATCGTCGAGCAATGCATCTCGGCGCTGTAGCTCCCCGCGATACCAGGCCGCACCAAGCAATGGGATAGTGACCGTCGTGACATCTCGGCGAACCCCTTCAACCTGCTGCATGTACCACACAGGATATGTGTCGTTGTCGCCGTAGGCGAACACTACTGCATTAGGCGGCGCAGGATTCAAGATCCTCAAGGCACTATCGCGCGGAGCGATCTCACCGGCGACAGATCGACGATTCGTCGCAGGATAATTCAGCAGTGCGGGCAGGAACGCGACAACAATTCCGACGGGCGACCACTTAGGTCCAACGCGCGCGAACACTCGCACTGCGCCAGCGCCTGCCCACAATCCCCAGCAAACGAATGCAAGCGCGAAGAAGTAATCGCGCTCCCTTGCTTCATGCTTTGCATTCGCCGGAAGAAACCCGGTTCCGTATGAAGGGCTCGCTTTCATGTTGAGATAGGCGATTACGCCGAGCGATCCGCAGATGAAGAGGAGTGTCAGGACTCTCCAGCTCATGATATCGGTTCGCTTATGCCAGACGAATCCGGTAATTCCAAGCATCACGTAGAGAACGGTCAACGATGTTCTCGCGATTGACGGCGGCGCTTCAGGATGAAGTCCAAGAGCAACCTGCCAGTCAGCGTACTCGAAGAAGTTTCCAATCTGGATGTACCACGGCGCCTGGCGCGGCAGCATCGACACTGGCTGGTACTGTTTCCTGGTGATCACATCCGCGAATGCCTGCCAGTTCGATGGGTTTCCCTGATTGATGCCCGGATCATGTTGAGCACGCACGATCATGAACAACACCACCGATGCCCCGAGCAAACCAGCAATGATCATCGGCAAGACAGGAATTCGCGCTGAGCGTCGCGCGTGAAGTGCGAGAAGAATCGCCGCAGGCGCAGCAACGAGCGCCGACAGCTGAAGCGCCCACCCCAGACCAAACAGATACGCAAGCAGAACCAGCCACTTGCGATCGCCCGATTCGTTGAGCTTGTCCGCCGCAAACAAAAACAGTGCGGACATGAGCAGCGCCGGCGCGTACACTTCGGTCTCGTTTGCGTTGAGCCACACGCTCGACATCAATCCTGCGAGCACACCACCCGCGATTGCTGCTGTGGCTCTTCCGGTCCACCGCGTCATCATCGCCGCGAAAATTCCGCACGCAGCCGCAGTACAAACCGCAGACAATAGGTTCACGGAGTACGCAAAACCGAAGAGCGGAGCCAGCACCCTGCCCCAGACATTCCCGGCAAGGATGAAAAGCGGAGTTCCCGGAGGATGCGGAATGCCAAGCGTCTTCATGGCCGCGAGGAATTCTCCCGCATCCCAGTAAGTCACTCCGGGAGCGAGCGTAACGACATAGACGGTCAGGAGCAGCGCAAATACGACCGCGCCCGAGCGCCGGCTGCTCAATGCATCTGGAGAATCGACCACGCCGTCTCGAGTGCGTTCCGACTGGCGCGCACATTGTGCACGCGAAAGATCATCGCGCCACGCTCGAGAGCCATTACGTTCACCGCAGCAGTCGCGCTGTCACGGTCGTCGAGCGAAGGCATCGACACCGAGTTGAGAAGCGCCTCACGCACGAATCTCTTTCGCGACGCACCGATCATTATCGGCGTATCGAGT
>DASROK010000173.1:0-12015 GCA_035646915.1 Gemmatimonadaceae bacterium | reverse complement strand
TCTGCATACAGTCCGTGGCGATGTCCCCATTCCGCATCGCGCCAGTCTGCATCCACCGCCATCGCGCTGAACGCAGCAAGTCCGATTTTTTTCTGGATCGGAAGTCCGACTATGAATGGACCAAGTCCGACCGCGAGCTCGCTCAATCTGAGTGATGCACCCTTGGCAGCGACAACGAAGTCGGACACGCTGACAATTCCCACTCCGCCGCCAACAACTTTTCCGTGCACTCGCGTTAGAACGAATTTCGGAGCGCGAATCATCGCGATGATGAGATTCACGAAACCCATGAAGAACTTCTTCCCGCTCTCAGCGTCTTGAATCGCCTGCAGCTCAGCGAATGACGCACCGGCGCAAAAAGGACCGTCGCCGTCGCTGCGCAGTACGATCAGCTTCGCATCAGGATTCTTCCCTGCATCAGTGACTGCAGCCGACAGCTCGGCGAGAAGTTTTCCCGGAAGAGAATTGCTCTTGGGATGAAAGAACGTGATTGTCGCAACGCCATCCTGAACACCGGAGCGCACATAGCCGTCAACGAGATCCTGCTCGGAAGTCATTTCTGTTTTTTGAGTGGAAAGATTGAATATCGGCTGCCCGGCACAGGAGTCCAACCTTCGATCGGGGCCGGTGGAGAAGTCCAGGAAGCCACAATGACCTTTGCTCCTGCCATTCCCATCCATCGGTTGATGTCGTCGCGCGCACCCTCCGATGACGACCAATAAGCCGGAGCCTCAGCGAGGGGTACCTGGGTTACAATCTGCACTCGTGCGAGTCGCGCCCAGTAAATATCGGACTCGTCGCCAAGCAGACCAATCCGGTCGCCTTTCTTCAGTCCAGTCTCGCGAAGCGCCGCGGCTACCTCGCCCTGAATGTCGCGCGCATTGAGCCCGCGATCGGGTCTCGAAGAAAAACTCTGGTCGACAGCGTAAGTGATAATCGATATCGCCGAGATGATTCCAATGAGATGAATGACACGTCTTCCAAGCTTTAAATAGCGCCCATTCAGTGTAACGCCCGTGAGAAACGAAATGCTGCCGAGGGCGATCCAGAATCCAATTAGTCTCGCCTCGGAATGCAGCAGAGAATACGCGGCGAGCACCGCCAGTGAAATCGAAGCAAGAAGCCTGTTGCGGACTGGCATTCCCCAGTCACGACACAGGACAATGAAGATGAGGGGAATCACGATCTTGAGCGCAATCCCTGCATCGGATTTCAGATTCCGAATGAACGCTTCCATCTGCGTCGAGTAGTCGAACCTGATTGGCTCCCTGGGCAGCCACCGGGCAGGGTCGTCCCACAACGGATATGTCTGGTTTGCCTTATCGGTGGGGAAAGACACAGTTAAGGGTGTCGTCGCGAGCTCGTAAGCCCCGTCAAACTTGGAAACTCCGTTCACCTTGAGCGCATACACAACCTTCGCACTGCTTCCGAAATCCAGGTGCCCGGCTCTGCTCGATAGCGCAAACAGCTGCGGCGATATCACAATCAGGAACATTACAGCGCTGTACAAAATCTTTGGATTAGTAATGAGCAGTGCCAGCAACAGCACAATAGACACGCTCAGCATGAATGACTTTGTGAGAGCCGCCAGACCAAGCAGCGCGCCGAGCAGAACGAATGTAAAGGTTGTTGCTCGTTTCGATTGAATGCGCACGACTTGAGCAGCTGCGGCAAAGCCGATCCCGGCCAGCAGCATGTCAGGCGTGACGCTCCTTACTGTAATCAGAACGAGGGCGCACCATAGAAACACCATGTATGCCGCAAGCCGGCCCGGTCCCGACCTCACATCGAGCGCAACATTTTCGGCTTGACCAGATTCGCGGATCTCAGCGAGAAACACGTTGAATGCTGCAAGAGCGAGAAGGAACAACCACCCATTGATGACGTGTACAACTATTGGCTCCGAGGGTGACCATCGCAGTGAGGACGGAATCAGCGTCGCCAGAATCAGCGGGTAGAAGGGGCTCCAGTGCGAGTTGGCAATGGTGTCCCAGTCGCTGGATTTGAAGCCATCGCTCAGATCCAGATAGCTGATTCCGTCAGGGTTTACGAAATAGCGCCCTGCCCACACAAGCACGATTGTGAGCATGAGAGATGCAACCCAGATCTCGCGAGTACGCGGCCATCGCATCGCAAAAAGGTGCATGATACGTTTAGAGTATGGAAACCCCGCAGACTGAAATGACCGAAGAAGCCCTCAACGCCGCCTTCGAAGCCCGGATCGAGGCCGGCGACACGATCGAGCCCAAGGACTGGATGCCCGAGCGCTACCGCACCCAGCTGATTCGCATGATGTCACAGCACGCTCACTCCGAAATCGTGGGAATGCTGCCGGAAGGAAACTGGATCACGCGGGCGCCGTCGCTGAAGCGAAAGATGGTGCTTCTGGCAAAGGTCCAGGACGAGGCCGGGCACGGGCTCTACATCTACTGCGGCACGGAAACCCTCGGCGTCGATCGCGCGGAACTGGTCGATCAGCTCCTTACCGGCAAAGCTAAATACTCCAGCATCTTCAATTACCCGACACTTTCCTGGGCCGATATGGGAGTCATCGGCTGGTTTGTCGATGGCGCTGCGATCGTCAACCAGACGGTTCTCGCGAAAGCATCGTACGGTCCGTACGCGCGCGCGATGGTCCGCATCTGCAAGGAAGAAAACTTTCACAAGAAGCAGGGATACGAGATCGTAGCAACGCTTGCGAAAGGGACGCCGGAACAGAAGGCGATGGTGCAGGATGCGGTGAATCGGTGGTGGTGGCCGTCAGTGATGATGCTCGGCCCTTCAGATACGAACTCGCCGAACACTGCAGAATTGATTCGGTGGCGGGTCAAGAGAAAAACCAACGATGAGCTGCGCCAGCGCTTCATCGACCTGACTGTTCCGCAGGCCGATGCGGTCGGGCTGACCCTTCCCGATCCCGATCTGAAATTCAATCCGGAAAAACAGGGCTATGATTTCGGCCAGATAGACTGGGATGAATTCTGGCAGGTTGTGAAAGGCAATGGCCCGTGCAATCGCGAGCGCCTTCAGGCGCGGCGCGATGCGCATGAAAACGGCCGATGGGTTCGCGAAGCCGCCGAGGCCTACTCGGCGAAGCACGCCAAGAAAGAACAAAGCGCTGCCTGATGGAACAGAACGAATCGCAGTTGCCGCTGTGGGAAGTATTCACGCAGGAAGACGGCGGAGCGCCGCACGAACACGCGGGCAGTGTGCACGCTGCTGATGCGGAGATGGCGCTTCAGAACGCTCGCGATGTCTATGGGCGCCGCGGCAAGGTAGTGAGCGTGTGGGTTGTTCCATCGAACGAGATCACCGCATCGCAGAGCGAATGGGCCGGGCCGTTCTTCGATCCCGGTGCGGACAAGGCATATCGCCACCCGCAGTTCTACAAGATTCCGCGCGGTCTCAAAGGCTTTTGAGCGACAATCTCTTTCAGTATCTGCTGAGACTCGGCGACGATCGCCTTGTGCTCGGACACAGGCTGTCCGAGTGGTGCGGGCATGGTCCGATCCTCGAGGAAGACATTGCCCTCGCGAACATTGCGCTCGACCTCATCGGACAGGCGAACCTTTACCTCAAGATCGCAGGTGAAACTGAGGGAAAGGGACGAAGCGAAGATGATCTCGCGTATTTCCGCGAGGCGATCGACTACCGGAATGTTCAGATCGTCGAGCTGCCCCGGGGTGACTACGCGTTCACAATCGTGCGGCAGTTCTGTTTCGACGTGTTCAACTATCACGTTCTCGAGCAGCTCCAATCGAGCAGGCATGCAGAGCTTGCGGGAATAGCAGCGAAGGGATTCAAGGAAGCGCGTTACCACGTGCGTCACTCGAGCGAATGGGTTCTTCGTTTCGGAGACGGCACCGAAGAAAGCCACACGCGCGCACAGAATGCACTGAACGAGCTGTGGCGATTCACGGGCGAGATGTTTGAGGCAGACGAGGTAGACCACGCAATGCTCACGGATGGGATTGGAGCAGACATCGAAGGGATCAAGCCGAAGTGGGAAGCGGTAGTAAAGGACGTGTTCAGTCGCGCAACACTTTCAGTCCCCAACGATCCGCCTGCAATGACTGGCGGTCGCCGCGGACGCCATACCGAATCTCTCGGGCATATGCTTTCGGAAATGCAGATAGTTGCAAGATCCCATCCGGATGCACAGTGGTGAAAACTGCGAACCGCGATGATATCCTCGCGATCCTGAGTGAAGTGAAGGATCCGGAGATTCCGGTGATCGACGTTGTCGAGCTCGGAATCGTGCGCGATATAGTGATCGATGACAATGAGCTTCGCGTCGACATCACTCCTACATACTCCGGATGTCCCGCGATGCAGGTGATCGAGCGTGAGATCTTATCGACACTGCAGTCTCACGGATTCCAGAACGCGCGGGTGAACACTGTGTATTCACCCGCGTGGACAACTGACTGGATTACGCCTGAAGCGCGCGAAAAACTGCGCGCTTATGGAATTGCGCCGCCCGCTGGAAGATCGGACTTCGGAGGAATCGCCGAGCTTGTATCGCTGAGGCGGGCGAAGCCAACCACAGAATGCCCCTTCTGCGGATCGGCCAACACAATCATCAAAAGCGAATTCGGGTCGACAGCCTGCAAGTCAATTCATTACTGCAACAGCTGTCACCAGCCCTTCGATTACTTCAAAGCGTTCTAGGACTGGCCGGTCGCCCGGTTCAGGATCCCTCCGAGAATTCCACCGAACTGGGGATTCGATGCGTGACGCTGTGCCTCGCGCTGAAGATCGTTCGAGACCTGTGCTGGGCTCGCATTAGTCTGACTGCGATGATGAGCAATCGCTCCGAGGACAATTGGGGCGAGGATCATGAGCAGCTTTCCCGCTTTTGCGCGGTCCATTCCCGTAGCCTGCGTCACTCCATCCTGAACATCGCTGTGACTCGAACCGAGGATGTTTCCGAGTATTTCCCCGGCGCCTCCCGAGAGAATCCCGCCAAGGCCGCCGAGACCGCCTGAGCTGGATGATCCTCCGCCCTGCATCATTCCCCCAAGCCCGCCGAGCACGCCGCCAAGGCCCCCGCTGTTTCCGAGCATTCCGCCCAGGCTGTCGAGCACTCCCGCATGCTGGCTGGCAGCGGCTTCGATATTCTGCGAACCCGCCGGAGTTGCAGCATGTGCAGCCATGCCTCCCATCAGCATTGGGACTGCGGCGTCCACCGCTTGTCTGGTGGCTGCCGGGTCGGCGCCGATTTCCTGACTGATCTGGTTGATCATGTCTGGTGAAAGCTGCTTCTGGATTATGTCATTGATACCGCTCATCCTGACCTCCGTAAGGGTGTCCACCGATCGCTGGCTGTTTCGCGAATCCTGTACCGTTCGGGTTTGTAACAGGATTACTGCGCTGGATCGATCGTGCGCCTCGCGTACGGCGGCGTAAGACCCTGGGCGCGGCCGAGGTCGCGGAGTCTCGACGCTTCCTTGTCGGTAAGCGCTTCCCATGTTCCGGAATCTGTGATCAGACCGCCGTCGAGAACGTGAATGACGTCAGCATTCCGGATCGTTGCGAGACGGTGCGTGATAATCACGATTGTCATCTCACCATGAAGCCGCTGAATCGCGTCGAAGATCCGGTCTTCGTTTTCGGAATCGAGTGAGCTCGTCGCTTCGTCGAGAATGAGAACTCGAGGATGCCTCAAAAGGGCGCGAGCAAGACCGAGCCGCTGTCTCTCTCCGCCCGACAAACGCATGCCTCTTTCTCCGATCACCGTGTCGATTCCGTTCGGGAGTCGTGATACAAAATCAGCGGCGGCACTCGCGAGCGCGGCTTGCATTTCTTCTTCACTCGCTCCCGGCGCAGCCCAATCGAGGTTGAATCGCACCGTATCGTTGAAGAGAAAAGTGTCCTGCGCCACATAGCCAATCTGCTCACGCCACGAAACGAGGTGCGATTCGTCGAGTTTGGTTCCGTCGACAGTGACCGATCCGGAGTCCGGTGGAATCAATCCGAGGAGCACGTCGGCAATCGTGGTCTTACCGGCACCTGATGCTCCAACAATTGCGGAAGTTTTTCCTGCGGGCAGCTCAAGCGACACTTCGTGAAGCTGCGGCGAAGATCCGGTGTAGCTGAACGAGACATTTTGCAATTCGATTGCTTTCTCGATCTCGACTGGATTCTGCGTAGCGCTTGTTTTTTCAGGAGCTCGCTCGCATTCGATGGTAAGATCTTCAATTGTATCGAGCGCCGGCGTGACGCTCAGGATTTCCTGGAAGGTCTGCTGAAGGGTCACGATCCGCGGAACAAGCCTTGAAAAAATAAAGAGGAGCAGCAGAATCGCAGCAGTGGGAAGATGAAACACTCCGACCGCCAGGTAGAGAATCACGCTGAGCGCGAGTGCAGAACCAATCGATGTTTGCCACCTGAGTGATGCAAATGCACGCGTCAATGCAATCCGAGCTGCATTTACCTTGCGTGTGATTTCGATGAAGAGCGAGAGATGCCGTTCTTCATGGCCGTAGCTTTTTGAAATTTTGAGTCCGCCCAGGTGCTCTGATGCAGTTGAGAAGAGTGCGGCAGTGCTCGTGGCAACTTCCTTTCCGCGACTTCTTCCAAGAAGAGTGCGGGCACGCTCGACAAAGAGAAGAAGGATAGACGTCCCGAGCACGATTGCAGTCATCGACGACGACACACGGAGCGCGACTGCCGCATACACCAGTGCAACGACGAGCGTTCCTATCAGAAACAGAACGTTGTTGGCGCCGTTATCTACCTGATCGATTGCGGTTGTGAGTGCGTAAGTAAAATCCGAGGAGCGAATGCGAGAGACTACGAGCCATTTCGCACGGGCAATCGCAGAATACAAACGCTCGCGGAGCGCGAACGTGTATCTCTGAACTGCGACAGTATCCGCCATCGACCTGGCGCGAATGAGCGATGCCTGGATCACTGAAACGACTAAATAGACAACGAGAACGGAAGCGAGCGTCGGCGTAACGCCAACCGCCTTGAATGTAGCTCCGACGCGTACCGCAATCGATCCAAGCGATCCCTCGATCGCGACACCGGCGAGTTGGAGAAGCGGAATGAGCAGAAGGAGAGTGACTCCTTCTGTCAGGCCAACGGCCGCTGTGAGAGCGAGAGCAAGAAGCGCTCGCCCCGGTGCGGCAGCAAATACTCCGCGGAGGAGTGAGGTCAAAATTCCTCGAGCGCGCCCACCCAGCTTGTCAGGAACTGGTTCGCCTGGAAGCCGTCGAGCACCCGGTGATCGATCGTGAGCGTGACGTAACACATCGGCTTCACTTCAACTTCATTCCCGTCGTCGGACTTCGGCACAACGCGCCGTTCCATTTTCCCGACGCCCAGTATCGCAGACTGCGGCTGGTTGATGATGATCGGTGACGCGATGAGACTTCCGCTCACGCCGTGATTCGAGATCGTGAAGGTGCCGTTCTGCACGTCTTTCGGATCGAGCTTCTCGTTCCGCGCACGCTCGGTGAGATCCTGCAATCTCTCCGCAATTCCATAAAGATCGAGCTCCTGCGCTTTCACAATCACGGGAACAATCAAGCCACCTGAGCCGAGCGCGGTTGCTACGCCGATGTTGATGTCGTCGAAAATCTCGAGTGCATCATCGTGCCACCTGCTGTTCACTTCGGGCACGGCCTTCAATGCATCGGCAGCGGCCTTCACGAAGTAGGCAGTGTACGTGAGTTTCGCTCCGCGCTTCTCGAAGTCGGCCTTGTTTGCATCCCGATGCGCGACAATACCCGACAGATCTGCATCGAATACACTCGTCACGTGCGGAGCAGCTGCAACACTCTGCACCATGTGCTGCGCGATGCTGCGCCGCATCTGCGAATGCTTCACCATTCTGCCGCTGATTCCGCTCGAGGGTTTCTTTCGCGACTCGACGAACTTTGTCACATCGTCCGCGGTTATGCGACCACCCTTCCCTGTGCCCGTGACCTGTGATGCATCGAGCCCGTGTTCCTTCAGCAGTTTCCTGACAGCGGGACTCAGCTCGAGAGTCGGAGGCTGTCTCTCAACGCCATCAGCCTGCGGCGACGGAGGTGGGGGAGCTTCTGCCTCTACTCTGTCACCAGCTTCAACTGCAGTGTCGATTCTTCCAAGAACCTGACCAGGCTCGACCTGCTCTCCGTCAGTCTTGAGAATCTCTGCAAGTCGCCCAGTTCCGGGAGAAGCGACTTCCATGTTCACCTTGTCGGTAGAGATCTCGAGCAGCGGCTCATTCTCGCTGACTGAATCGCCAACAGCTTTGAACCACGTCGACACTACCGACTCTGTCCCTTCAGCCTGGCCGACGGGAACGATTACGTCGATGAGCGATGACATCAGGCCTCGAGTACCTCGCTCATTCGCTCCGCAATGGACGCGACTGTCGGAACAACTGCATCCATCAATCCGAAGTTGTGTGGAACAGGAACGTCAGGAATTGCGAGTCTCTGGATCGGCGCATCGAGATTGAAGAATGCTTCCTGCGCAACTGTCGCTGCGACTTCAGCACCGAATCCCGCAGTCATTCCATCCTCGTGCACAATCAGACACCGCCGTGTGCGACGAACTGACTCGAGCACAGTATTCCTGTCCCATGGTGAAATCGTTCTGAGATCGATTATCTCGATCGACTGGCCGGCCTGCTTGGCAGCGAGCTCGCAGCGCTCGACCATCGCCCCCCATGTCACGACAGTGAGCGCGTCACCGGCAACAGTGATCCTTGCTTTTCCAAACGGAAGCATGAAGTCATCGCCGGGATACGGCCTGCGCGCCCACGGCCCGTCGAGCAGATGTCTGTGCTCGAAGAAGATCGTGGGATTGTTGCTTCGTAGTGCAGCGCGCAGAAGACCGACCGCGTCTTCTGCATTCGATGGAAATGCCATTTGCCATCCAATCGCGTGCGCCCAGAAGACTTCTCCGGAAACGCTGTGCCACGGATCGCCAACCTTGGCAAACCCTCCCGGCATTCTGACAACAATCGGAGCCGCAAATCGATTTGCAGTTCTCCAGCGAATTGTTCCGCAGTTGTTGAGCTGCTCAGTCGCAGGGTCCGCATACTTCCTGAACTGAATCTCGGCGACCGGCATGAGACCGGCTATCGCCATTCCGACTGCCCGTCCGACAATTCCTTCCTCGGACAGACTCGTGTCGAACACACGCTTGTCCCCGAACATTTCCTGCAGTCCCATCGTAGCAGCATGCACGCCGCCCTTTGGCCCGATGTCCTCCCCGAATACAAGAACCTTTGGATTCGTACGCAGCTCCACTTCGAGCGTACGGCGAATCGCAGTCAGCATGTTCGTGCGCTGCGGCTCAGGCGCTGGCTTGTCTGTCGATTCTGGAAACCGATAACCACTCGGAGCAAGACCGCCGACGAGCTGGGTGTCTCCCGATTCAGCAAAACGATAGCGAGTGATTCTTGAGGCGTCCGGCTCGGGACGATTGAGCGCGCCTTCGAGTGCCGCTGCTACATCGCGTTCAACTTCCGACTCCAACGCACTCCATTCCTCTTCCGAAATGAGCGACGGCACCAGATAGCTGCGGAGCTTGGGAAGCGGATCGCGGGATTTCTCTTCAGCGATGCAGTCTTCAGTCTTGTAAGCCTGAGTGTCCTGACCTGAATGCCCGCAAAGACGCGGCACCTCGAGTCTCAGAAGTGCAGGACCACTTCCACCTCGCACATGCTCGATGACGTCCTCGAACAACGCCGCTGTGCCCGGGGGATCAGTCCCGTCTCCTTCCTTTATATAGAGATTCTGGAATGACGCGAGATTTGCCGCGATGTTGCCGCCCGGCGTCTGAAACGACGACGGTACCGAAATCCCATAACGATTGTCTTCTATATAGAATAGGATCGGAAGCTTGAGCGTTGTCGCGATGGTGAGGGCCGACCAGAACCCATTGGTTGCTGCTGATGCTTCTCCACCGAGAACGACCGCGATCGAACCATCGTACGATTTGTCGTTCAGTACATCCCGATAGTACGTAATCGCCTGAGCCCATCCGACAGACGGCGTGTACTGCGATCCCACGTCGCCGGACATCGGAAGCACAATCGCGCCTTCCTTATTTGGAAGATTGCACACCACTCCGATGTCGCGCCCGTCGCTGAAGCCGCCAGACTTTCGGAGAGGTCCGGCAAAGGCGTCTTCGAGTGACAGGCCGAGCGTAAGAAGAAGCGGCCGGGAGCGATAGTATGCACCGGCCGCATCATGTTTTCCGTCGAGAAGACTCCCGAGAATGATCTGGGCGAGATCATGACCGCGGGCGGAAAACTGATAGACGACTTTCTTCTCCGGCATGAGCCGGTTTTCCTCGGTGTCATCGAGGCCGCGCGATGCGAGAAGCAGATATGCAATCCGCTTCCAGTCGAAGCGGGGATTCACGGCCGGTTTCCCGGTTTTTGATTCGGTTAAAGTTGCCGACATATCCCTAAAACTAGCTTATCAAAAGAAAGTGTAGCCGTCCCCCGCCATCGTCTTCAACAAGGGACTCGGCCGGTATCGCTCTTCACCGTAGAAATCCTGAAGCGCGCTGAGCCATTTCACCGTCTCCGGAATTCCAAGCTCATCAGCCCAGGCAAGAAGGCCTTTCGGATAATTCACGCCGAGAGTCATCGCGAGATCGATGTCATGCGCGGATGCAATCCGGAGATAAAGCGCATCTGCTGCCTGGTTGATCAGCATCGAAAGAATTCTTCGAAAAATCAGCTGGCCGAGCTCTGGATCACGATTGGGCTCAGGCATTGTCGCGCCAGGAGCATAGTCGTAATAACCGCGGCCTGATTTGCGACCGAAGAATCCTGCATCGTAGAGTCGCTGCTGCGTGAGTGTCGGGCGAAAGCGCGAATCGTGGAATGTTGCCTCATACACACTTTTCGTCGCTGCGAAATTCACATCGTTCCCAATGAAGTCCATCAGCTCGAACGGACCCATCCGGAATCCGCCGAGCTCTTTCATCGCCCAGTCGATGGTCGCCATGTCGGCGATTCCTTCCTCGTAAATGCGAAGAGCTTCACCGTAGAACGGACGAGCGATCCGATTAACAATAAAGCCCGGAGTGTCAGATGCGATTACGGTCTTCTTTCCCCAGGCATCCACGAGACTCTGAGTCCTTTCAGTTACATCAGAAGAGGTGGCAAGACCTGGAACAATCTCCACCAGCGGAAGAACTGTTGGCGGATTGAAGAAGTGCACGCCGAGCACGCGCTCAGGCCGCGTCGATGCGCGTGCAATTGCGGTGACCGAGAGAGAAGAAGTGTTTGTCGCCAGTACCGTGTCCGATTTCACGACGCGGTCGAGCGTGGCAAAAAGATTTCGCTTCGTGCCAAGGTCTTCAACGATTGCCTCGATGACGAGGCCGGCATCAGCGAGAGATTCGTAGGAGCCAGTCGATGTTTCGATGCGTGAGTGAACCGCGTTGGCTTCATTCTTCGTGAGCCGGTTTTTTTCGACGCTTCGGTCGAGATTCTTCTGAATCGATGCCCTGGCCCTGGTCAGTGCTTCGGTCTCGTTATCGAAAAGAAGAACCCGGTGTCCGTTTGTTGCAGCGACCTGCGCGATGCCGCTCCCCATAGCGCCGGCGCCGATGACACCGACAATTGTGTCGCGCGACAAATTCACTATTCGCCCCGGAAAACTGGAGCGCGCTTTTCCTTGAAGGCGTTCACACCTTCCTCGAAATCACTGGTGCGGCCCGCTTCGCGTTGAAGCTGTTCTTCAAGCTCGAGCTGCGCCTCGAGATCATTTGTCATTGATGAGTTGAGCGCACGCTTCGTAAGCGCCAATCCTTTCGTCGGCATCTGTGCAAGCATTGTTGCAAGCTTCATCGACTCAGCTTCGAGCTGATCGTTCGGCACAACGCGATAGATCATTCCAAGCTCGGCCGCCCGAGCCGAAGTGATCTTTTCGCCCGTCATCATCAACGCTGCCGCCACCGGAAGGCCAATCGCCCTCGGCAAAAAAAACGTCCCGGCTGTGTCGGGGATCAGGCCGATCTTCGAGAACGATTGAATGAATGACGCGCTTTCGC
>DASROK010000172.1:0-4368 GCA_035646915.1 Gemmatimonadaceae bacterium | reverse complement strand
GAGTATGGCGAGCCAGCGGAACTATAGGATGGCAGTGCAGCGGCGATGCGATCCACATTCATTTTCGGCGCGAGCAGAGCCGCGGCGCGAGCCTGGCGGATGAGCTCGAGCTCCGCCTTGCAATCAGCACATGATTCGATGTGTTCACGCATTGTTGCGGCATCGAGCTCGCTCAGCCGATGATTGATGAAATCCGGCAGAGCGTCGCGCACTTCCGCTTTTACGCAGTCATTCACTGACAGACTCCTTCACCGCCCGCATGGCGTTGTGATAATGAACTCTCGCGGCGCCTTCTGTCGATCCGACAATCTCCGCGATATCTCTGTACGACATTCCCTGCTCTACCCTCAGTGTGAACACTTCCCGCTGCATTGGCGAAAGCGCATCGACTGCGCGCCTCACCTTCGATTCTGCTTCTTCTGCGACGAGTGCGTCCAGCGCGTCATATTCCGTCACCGCATCCGCAGGATCCACTGGGACAGTTACTTTCTGCCTCCGCTCGGCCCTTCTCCTGTCGAGCATCAATCGGCGCTCGATTGTGAAAAGCCACGTTCTCAGGCTGCTCTCTCCGCGAAACGAGTCGATCGACGAAAAAGCCCTCACGAACGTGTCCTGCACCAGCTCTTCAATTTCAATTCTCTCTCCGGAGCTCACTGCGAAGCGCGCCAATGCGTCGGCGTGACGCGTCACGATCAGCGTTGCCGCCCGCGAATCGCCGTCCTTCCAGCGTCCGATCAGCTCGGCGTCGGTTTGGTCGCTTTGAGTTCCGGAAGTCATTCAATTCGTGATGTTTGACGTTCTCTGGGGCCCGAAGTTAAGGGCTAGATTCAGGCTTCACCGATATTGAGCGCAATGTACTCCAACCGCCCTGTGCCAGAGGCTATTTCCCACCGTGGGCTCCGTACGAGCGCACCAGAGAACTCGATTCC
This sequence comes from Gemmatimonadaceae bacterium, assembly GCA_035646915.1. GTDB lineage: Bacteria > Gemmatimonadota > Gemmatimonadetes > Gemmatimonadales > Gemmatimonadaceae > UBA4720. The sequence goes on along the minus strand of DASROK010000172.1, from coordinate 3,439 downwards.
CGCGTTTCTCGCAGCGCTTGCTGCAGGCGCCGATGCAATCGAGCTCGACGTGCATGCGTCACTCGACGGCGTCGTGTATGTACACCACGATTTCGATTTCGTCGATGCTTCCGGCGTGAAGCGCCCGATAGCGGCTTCGGATTCGAAAGAAGTCGACAAGGCTCGGCTGGATGGTGACATCGTCATACCGCGTCTTGACGCAGTTCTCGAAGCGGTTGGAAGAAAGGCGCGTGTGTACATCGAGATCAAACCGGCTGGAATCGAAAACGACGTTACACGCTGCCTGCGCCGTCATTTCGTTGGATATGACAACTACGCGGTTCATTCGTTCGACCACCGGATTGTCAAGCGGATGCTCGAGCTCATTCCTTCAGTTCAAACAGGAATTCTGCAGGTTGGTTACCCCGTCGATTCGTGCGAAGCAATGCGACGCGCGGGTGCGAGCGATTTGTGGCAGCACGCAGACTTCGTCGATGAAAGACTTGTGGCGGATGTAAAGTCGTGCGGCGGACGTCTCATTGTCTGGACCGCGAACAACGACGCGCAGTGGAACCGGCTCGCTGCGATTGGAGTCGATGGCATCTGCACTGATCGCATCGACGCATATGTAGAGTGGAGGAACGCACCTGTCGCTTGACGTTTGTCCTGCTATGTTATCCCGCGTCCACAGGACAACCCGCCCTCGTGCCCTTAAGGAGGAGCACTCATCAAGATGAAAAGTCATTTGCTCATTGCCGCTGCGCTGGTTGCCGCAACGGCGTGTAAGCCGGCTAAGCCCGCAACCGCACCGACTCCCGCGAAAGATTCGACCGCGGCTGCCACCGGCCCCGGTGGAATGTCCGTTCCAAATGCCGATCCGTTCCCCAGTACCTACACTCGCATTGCGGCGCCCCCTCTCGTCATTCGCAACGTCAACATCATGACTGCTGCAGGTCCCACTATCAAAAACGGGATGATTGCAGTTGCTGATGGAAAGATTGTCGCAGTTGGACCAAGCGTCACTGTGCCCGCAGGCGCGACGGTGATCGATGGCAATGGCAAGTACGTCACTCCTGGAATTATCGATACCCACTCACACCTTGGTGTGTACGCGGCACCTGGCGTCCAGGCGCTTAGCGATGGAAACGAAGCGACAAATCCGGTCACCGCGAATGTGTGGGCCGAACATTCAGTTTGGCCGCAGGATCCGCAGTTTCCGCGAAATCTCGCTGGCGGCGTGACGACGCTGCAGGTACTGCCTGGATCAGCGAATCTGATCGGCGGACGCAGTGTTGTACTCAAGGTCGTTCCCGCACGCACAGTGCAGGCAATGAAATTTCCCGGAGCCAAATACGGACTCAAGATGGCGTGCGGTGAAAATCCCAAGCGCGTTTATCAGAATCGCGGTCCGTCCACGCGCATGGGCAACGTTGCAGGTTACCGCACTGCGTGGATCAACGCTGAAGCGTATCGCCGGCGCTGGGACAAGTGGAACAAGGATCACAAGGGAGATCCGCCGGCACGCGATCTTGGCAACGAGACGCTGGCGGAAGTTCTGCGCGGAAATATCCTGGTCCACAATCACTGCTATCGCTCCGACGAGATGGCGCAGATGATGGATATCGCAAAGGAATTCGGGTACAAGGTTCGCGCCTTCCACCACGGCGTCGAGGCGTACAAGATCGCCGACATGCTTGCGCGTGACTCAATCGGCGCTTCGCTCTGGGCAGACTGGGGCGGATTCAAGATGGAAGCGATCGACGGCATCAAGGCTAACATCGCATTGACGAGCAAAGCAGGCGTAATCGTCGCAGTGCACTCCGACGATCCATCCGGATCGCAGCGCCTGAATCAGGAAGCTGCAAAAGCGATCGCCGCTGGTGAGGATGCCGGCATTCACACGACCGAAGACGAAGCAATAAAGTGGATCACGATCAATCCTGCGTGGCAGCTCGGTCTTCAGGACAAGATCGGATCGCTCGTGCAGGGCAAGAACGCTGACATCATTCTGTGGACTGCAGATCCTTTCAGCGTGTACGCAAAGCCGGAGAAAGTGTGGATCGACGGCGCGCTCATGTACGATCGCAATGATCCGCGAGAACAATGGAAGACCGACTTCGAGCTTGGATACGTACGTACGCCGGGGATGAACCGATGACATTCATGACACTGAACAACACATTGCGAGCAATCGCACTTGCATCGTTGTCGGCGGGAATCGCCAGCGCGCAGACAATTGCAATCACTGGCGCGAAAGTCTATCCCGTCTCGAGCGAGCCAATCGAGAATGGCACAGTTCTCATACGTGACGGGAAAATCGTCGCTGTAGGATCGAACGTCACGATTCCTCCCGGAGCGCAGCGCATCGATGCTGCCGGAAAATGGGTTACACCTGGATTGATCAACGCCGGAACCCAGCTGGGTCTAGTCGAGATTGGACAGGTTTCGGACACTCGCCAGGCTTCAGCGCGCGGCCACGATAATGTCGCGGCCTCGTTCGATGTTTGGGAAGGACTCAACACGCAGTCGGTATTGATTGCGCCCGCGCGTCGTGAAGGCGTGACGAACGTTGTGATCATTCCTGGCGGCGGCGGAAAGTTGATCGCGGGCCAGGCAGCGTTCCTTCAGCTCAACGAAGGAATGCCAACCGACATGCTGCTCAAGTCGCCCATAGCGATGGTAGGCCAGGTGTCGGACAATGAGTCCGCAGGAACTGGCGCGAGAGGAGAGCTCCTGAACCGCCTTCGCGAGCTCATCGAAGACACGAAAGCGTACATGCGCAACCGCGCCGCGTACGAGCGCGCCGAGACGCGGGATTATTCAGCGAGTCGTCTGGATCTTCAGGCGATGATTCCAGTTGTCGAGGGACGTCTTCCTCTTCTTCTCGGCGCCGACAAGGCAACTGACATCGACGCTGCGCTCAGGATTGCAAAGGAGAATGATCTCAAGATCATCATCGGTGGCGGAGCCGAAGCGTGGATGGTTGCAGATAAGCTTGCGGCGGCTCACGTGCCGGTTCTCACCGGAGCGATGAACAACATTCCGGGCAGCTTTGCGACACTCGGCTCGAACCAGGAGAACGCAGGCCTGCTTCGTCGCGCAGGTGTGCAGGTTGTGATTACAGGCAATGGACCTGGCGATGAAGAATCATTCAACGTCCGCAACATCAAGCAGGAAGCAGGCAACGCAGTTGCATACGGAATGACCTGGAACGATGCGCTGCGCGCGATCACTCTCACGCCTGCAGAAGTATTCGGCGTGTCGGACAGAATCGGCTCACTTCAGGCCGGACGCGATGCCAACGTCGTGATCTGGAGCGGCGACCCCTTCGAGTTCACGTCGGTTCCAGAGCACGTGTATGTAAAGGGACGAGAGTACCTGCAGCCTGACCGTCAGCAGATGCTCACTGACCGGTACAAGAATCTTCCGCCTGGGTATGGAACGCCGCAGCACAACAAGT
>DASROK010000171.1:0-3966 GCA_035646915.1 Gemmatimonadaceae bacterium | reverse complement strand
ATTCCGACCAGTCCTCCGGAATCCATAACGGGCCATGAGTCGAGTGTGATTCCTTCGATGCGCGCCAGCGCGTGCGCCGCCGGCATATCGGAATTCAATGGCTCAGGTGATTCTCTCAGCGCGAGCGTGACCGGACGCCTTGCAGTGCGGTCGTGAGACGCCGACCTCGGCAGATGCAGCCCGTCCTGACGGGCGAGCGCTTCGTATATCGGCTCCTTCTGAAGTTTCTGTGAGATGTAGAACGCAAGAAGATTCGAGATCATGAGCGGGACAATGATCGAGTAGTCACGCGTCACCTCGAAGATCATGATGACCGAGGTAAGTGGAGTGCGAACAATTCCCGCGAATGCAGTTCCCATCCCCACAAGCGCATATGCACCGGCACCCGCCGTCATGCTCGGCATCAGGTCATGCGCGATGGACCCCACTCCTCCACCAACCATCGCTCCAATGAACAGGCTCGGCCCAAATATTCCGCCGGCATTTCCTGACGCGTAACACACAGCGGTTGCAATGACTTTGAGTACAATCAGCATCAATACCACATAGAGAACCACGTTGCCGGCGAGTACGTGCTCCACATGATTGTATCCAACGCCCATTACTTCGGGGACGAAGTAACCCATGATTCCGACAGTCAATCCGCCAACGACGGGTTGAAACCACAGCGTCTTTCGCGGAAGCTTTGCGAACCACTCTCGCAATCCGAGCAACAGCTTCACGAACGCTACTGACACCAGCCCGCCGACGATGCCGAGCAGCGCATACAAGAGAAGCTCTGCTGGATTTTCCAGGTGATACGGTGCGACATGAAACAGCGGATTGTCGCCGAGCAGGAGGTGAACCACCATCCATGATGTCGCTGAGCTCAGCACGACCGATCCGAGAATCGGAGTGTGCAGGTCGCCCATGATCTCCTCGAGGGAGAAAAGCACTGCGGCGATTGATGTGTTGAAGGCAGCAGCGAGTGCTGCGGCTCCGCCGACAGGCACGAGCCACCTGATCTGCTTGTTACTCAGGCCGGTGCGCTGTGCGATGACCGAGGCGAGTCCGGATCCGATGTGAACGGCGGGGCCTTCGCGGCCCAGCGCAATTCCGCTAGCGAGCGATGTCGAGCAGCAGACGAATTTCCCAATGACCGTTCGAAGGGAGATGCAGCCGTCGTTGATGAATATCGCTGCACGTGTCTGAGGTATTCCGCTGCCGCGAGCGTTTGGAAACCAGCGGAAGAGCAGATAACCGGTGAGAAGCGAGCCGAGGGTTGGGACGAGAATGCGTCTCCATCCTGCGCCACCTGCGGGATACATGTGTGCAGCAAGCCGGCCGGTGAGAAGAATGAACGCTACGACGACGAGGCCGACGACTGCACCGATTACAAGACTCAGGACCAGTGCGAGCTGGTCTTCCTTCTCGCGGAGGTCTTCGATCAGCTCGCCGAGGCGTGATGACAGCTTGGCGAATGGCATTTAGTGAAACTTATCGCGAGTTACTGCGATTGCACCCATCGAACGATGTTCGCTCGCAGCATTGGCAGAGTCACAGTTCCATTTTCGAGAATTCGATCGTGAAACTGGCGAATGTCGAATTTGTCGCCGAGCTTCGTCTTCGCCATCGAGCGCAGATTCATGATTTCGGTTCGGCCGATCATGTACGACGGAGCCTGGCCAGGCCACGAGATGTAGCGATCGACCTCGCCCTCGACGATGCTTCGGCTCATCGTCGTATGAGCGGCAAGCGTGTCGATCGCCTGTTCGCGAGTCCAACCCTTTGTATGAATACCGGCATCGATGAGACAGCGCGCGGCGCGGAATGCCTGGCTTTCCAGCATTCCCATTCTGGCAAGCGGCGAGGAATAGACTCACATCTCATCGGCAAGCATCTCCGCATATAACGCCCAGCCTTCGCCAAAACCCGAATTGTAGAATCGCTGGACAAAGGGATGGAGGTCTTTTCTCGAAAGCGCTATCGAGCCCTGCAGGTGATGACCCGGAACTGTCTCGTGGAATGCAGTGGCCTCGATGTCAGCGCGGCTTTTGTGCTCCGGGTCCCAGGTGTTGATCAGGAAAATGGATGGCCGGTCGTTCGGTGCGCCGGTATTCAATTGTCCCGGAGCACCGGCGCGCTGGCGGAATTCCGGATAAGGCTCGATCACGACAGGGAACGTGGGAAGCAGGCCAAACCACTTTGGCAGCTGCGCCATCGCTCTGTCGATCGCCGCCTGTGACGTATCGATGACAGCCTGCCTGCTTCGAAATGTGAATTTAGGATCAGTCTTGAATTGAATGAGCAGCGCGTGAAGATCATTTGTGCCGAAATCACGGCGTGCAATCTCATGCATCGCACTGTCGAGCGTGCGCATTTCTCTTGCGCCAAGTGCGAACACGGAATCGGCGGGGATATCGATCGTCGAGTACTCACGTGTCACTGCGCGATAGCACGCTCGCCCGTCAGGGTTGGACGATACGCCGAGAGTTTTTCTTGTCCTGGGCAGGTATTCGTTTGCGAGATAGTCGCGATAGCGGCGTATTGCCGGATTTATTCCGTTCGCGATCTCGAGTGCAAGCTGCTTTCGGAATTCCTGTGCGGCAGATGCAGTGTCACGCAATGCGGGAGAGTAAAACGGTGAGGATTCTGCTGTGCCTGATGAAAGATCCTCAACTTGTCTTATGACGTTCCGGACTACCGCGTCCGGAGCTGTGTAGCCCTGGCGTACTCCTTCGCGCAGGTTTGCAATCTCGTTATCGATGAATTTCGGGAGCGCTCTCGCGCGTGCGAGTGCAGCCGTCCGGCGCGCAGCAGTTCCAACTCTTTGCCGCGCTGCGACGTCGGTGTATCCCTGCTGCCAGCCTGTGACGTACGAGCTGATGTTCCATAGCTCACCGCGGCATATTCGCGAGCCGACGCTCGACTCGAGACTGTAGCGAAGAATTCCGTACGTTGTCCATTCAGGTTTTCCTGCAAGGGCGACCGTATCGATTGTTTTGAGTTGAGCGAGCACGCTGTCCTCGTGGCGATGCCATCGAGTTAGTGCGCCGGGTGTGTTATCGAATACTCTGGCGGCGAGCGGCGCCATCCAGCCGGTGTCTTCGGTTGCTGATGCAGGATTGCGCTCGGTGTTCTCGCGCAGCCACGCCGTGGCGAGCGAGTTGACCGCGTCGGCGGGAGATGGTGTGGTGACCTCGTGCGCCGCGGTGAGAGTCAGGATAATCAGGACTGCACCAGCGCCGACACTCGATTTCATTTTGTGTGTTCCTGTTAATGTGCGCCCGTCACTGCAATCGTGAGCGCAAAAGATGCCATTTTGAGAAAATCCGCGCAAAGATGGATGCCGACCGTTGGCGGAGTGCAACATCGTTTCAAGTAGTGAAAAGTGGACACTCGTTGTCCACAACTGCGGACGAAAGCTGGTTGATTTCAGTTCGCTGGATGAAGCAAGTGTGTTGTCATTCAACAGCTTAGCGTTTCCCTGATCGAAGGGCGCAGCGAATGCCGTAAGCTGCAAACCCTTCTGGATCAGTCGATGCTGTCGCGCCTTGTCGTCAGTAGTGCTGTCGCGTGTCTTGTTGCGCCCCTCCCGCTTCTCGGCCAAATCAGCCTTTCCAACATTTCGATACGCGATGTCGACGAGGCACTAAGAATCGCAAGGGTGGTGCTGGAGACTCACGATGCCGTTTCTGCAACCAGGTCGAACTCGAGCGCAGCGAGAACGGGGCGGCGCGCCGTCGCGACTGGAGACGAATACGTCGGTGTCCCGTACGTGTGGGGCGGAAGCACGCCGCGAGGATTCGACTGTTCAGGCTTTGTGCAATACGTGTATCGCGAACATGGAGTCAGACTTCCGCGCACTTCTCGTCAGATGGCGCATGCTGGTCGGTCGGTTTCCGCGCGCATCGCCAGCTTGCGCGCCGGTGACCTGATGCTGTTTCGGGGGAAGAACGGTGTGATCGGTCATGTTGCGTTGTATGC
>DASROK010000170.1:0-2778 GCA_035646915.1 Gemmatimonadaceae bacterium | reverse complement strand
GCGCCCACACATCGACTCGCTTGCCAGGACTGAACTGCGGGCCAGACAGCGGAGTGTACGCGAACCACCCTGCGTCAGGCCCGTTGTTCACGATGAAGGCAGCGTAGAGAAATGCACCGCCAATCACGTATGTGTAGTATCCGTAAAGGTTGAGACGGGGCGCGCTCACGTTCCGCGTACCGATCATCAGCGGCACGAAATACAATCCCACCGCAGTCATCATCGGCACGGCGAACAGGAACATCATCGTCGTGCCGTGCATCGTGAAGATCTGGTTGTAAAGATCCGGCCCTATCCAGGAGTTCTCCGGCCGTGAGAGCTGCAGACGCATAAGACCGGCCTCGAGCCCTCCAAGAATGAAGAACACGAATGCGGTGATGATGTAACGCTTGCCGAGTGACAGGTGACTCGTGTTTCTCAGCCATCCAATGAATCCGCGCGGGAATTTCCATGACCGCTCGAGCTCCGATCTCGTTGCGAGATCATCCTCACTCAGCGCCATTGTCTGAGACACGAGTAGTATGCTCGCACTCATTTGAGACTCGTGAGATAACTGAGTATCGCCTGCAGCTCGGATCCAGAGAGATCATTCGGCGGCATCTTCACACCGGGTTTGATTCCCTGCGGATCGACAATCCATCCCGCGAGATTTCCGCGCGTGTTCTTGAGCGTGCCGGCGGCAAGCGTGTACGAGCTTCCTATGTGTGTCAGCGGCGGACCGATTCGTCCGAGTGCGAGTGTTCCGCCGACTGTGTGACACACGGGACACCCTCGCGACATGAATACCTTCTCGCCAACCCGGGACATCGAGTCCGACGGAGGCGCAGCGGGAAGCTGCTGAGTCTTGTACCACGTGTTGAACTGCGATCTTGGCTCAGCCATCACCAGCACCGCCATCTTCGCGTGCTGATGCCCGCAGAACTCGGCGCACTGGCCGCGATAGATCCCGGGTTTGTCAGCCTGCAGCCACATCGCGGTTGCATGGCCGGGAATCAAATCCTTTTTTCCAGCGAGATCAGGAATCCAGAAACTGTGGATCACGTCGGCGGAAGAGCCGATAATCTGAACCGGCTCACCAACGGGAATGTGAATTTCGTTCGCGGTGGTTATGTGATTGCCTGGTACCGGGTCGATGTACTCAGCTTCCCACCACCACTGATGACCGGTGATCCTGATGCGGAGTGCATTGTCCCGCGGCAGCGAAGCCAGCGCCTCGCCCGTGAAGACGTCGTAGACGAGCGTGCCGACGAGAATGAAGACAGTGATTCCCGCAGCGATCGACACCCGCCTGCGCAGACGATCATTGGTTTCATCACTCTGGTCGGCGACGTCCCGCCGGTGTCCGTGCCACGCGGCGTAAAGCAACGCGATGACAACGAGGATCCACACAGCTGACGAAACGGAGAACATGTACCACCACATGCCGGCAATGCGGTCGGCCTGTGGGCCTGCGGGATTGAACACAGACTCGTTCATGCGTCACTCAATGCAATACAGGGTTCGATGCCTGTTTTGGCTTGAGCTCAGTCAGCCTCTGCTCGGACTCACGGCCGAACATGTGGTCGTCGCGTCCGCTCGACGCATCCTTCGAGGCCTGGCCGCTGAGTGAGCGCACATAGGCGACGATGCGCCAGACTTCGTAGTTCGGAATGCGACCCCGCCATGCCGGCATTCCATTGGGGCGCCCTTCCATGATCGTTGCGAAGACGCTCGCTGGATCGCTGCCGTAGATCCACTTGTCATCCATGAGCGGCGGGCCCATTCCACCGCCACCCATTGAATGACATCCACTGCAGTTGAACTGATTGAACAACGCCTTTCCTTCGGATATTGCGTACGCGTTGTACTGATACGGACCGTTGGTCTTCGTAACCGTATACGTTGGACCCGGCTGGAGGTTGACCGCAGTAGCGACACTGGTCGCAGTGGCGGCGGGCGCCACCTCACGAAATCTTCTTTCCTCTCGTCTGCATCCTGTCGCGATGAGAGCAACCGCAAATGCGAGTGCAATTGTTTTCGTCATGTCGACAATCCCGAAGTTCTGCTGTCGAGTCGGGGAACGTGATATGAATCGAGAATCGCGTCGATTTCCTTCCGTTTCTTCTCGAGGATTGAATCGAGTTTTTCCTTTAACGCCTTGTCCTGCCGTCTCACGCCCATCGAGACATCGAACACCTCAGGCAGAAAAGGCAGATCTACCTGCGGAGAGACAGGAATTATCTCAAGCGGCACCGGCTGCCGTGCCGCGAAGTATCCCGCGAGCGGACCCCACGCGACTGCTACATCGACATCACCCTTCGCGACCGCATCGATGATGCGCGACGGAGGATTCGGCTGGCGATAGTCGCCGTAAATGGAATATCCCCGGAGGTTTCCACGGATGCCGCGAGCCCCCAGTGCGTGGACTGGAGGTGTGTTCGCGCCGTCATCGCCCACGAGCTGAACTCCAATCCTGAGCTTCCGCAGGATGGGATCGTCGAAGGATCTCACGCCGACGTTCCGATCACGCCGGGTCACGAACACGTAGCTACTTCTATAGTATGGTATCGTGACCGCAGTCAGGTCGAAGCTGGTCGGCACGCCGATGACCACGTCGCACTCGAAAGCGTTGAGCGTGTTGCGAATGAATCCGCGCCTTTGCGCCCACCAGGTGTACTTCACCCTGGATCCCATTTCCCGCGCGACAAGCTCCGCGATTCTGTTCTCGAACCCTTCGCCTTTCGCATTGCTGAAAGGCAGGTTGTTCGGATCGGCGCAGACCCTTAGCTCAGCCGGGCG
>DASROK010000169.1:0-2289 GCA_035646915.1 Gemmatimonadaceae bacterium | reverse complement strand
GGGCGAGGAAGCCCATCATGGTCACCATCGCGATAGCCACGAACACCAGCATTGCGCCGCTTCTCAGCCCAGTTATCGAGGAGCGCTTCGAACTGCGCGAAAACACTGAATCGGTCATCATAAGGTGCTTCCTCCAAAGGGGATAGCTAACCCCGAATTATACTACTTTGAGCGGAAAGTGGCGGTTCGCGCAATCGGGATGCTCGTAGGCAGGCCGGGATACTTTAGAACAAGAGATACGGTTTTTGAGGCCGTAACCTCTATAAACTCGGCCGGAGGCCCATAACCGCCTCCACAATCGGTTGTCGTGGGGCAGGAAACTTCAGTTGCTGTGCAGCGACACTTTCGGTTCGCTGTAACAGTGATCGCTGCTGCCTGGGCGCCCTCGAGCTTAGCGAAATCCTGCATCCCGGTGAAATCGCTGCTGTTCACTCCCAGACGTTGAGCTCCCCACTCCGCACCGGCGCGTGCCGCATTGGCGACGGCAATCGACGTGTAGAAAACCCTGCCATAGTCCATTATTCCGATTGCTACGAGAATGAGAACGGGCAGGACGACGGCAAGCTCGATCAGCGCGCCGCCTCTCTCGGATCGCCTGAAACGTTGAAGAAACCCACCTGGCCTCGTCATTTGCCTGCAGAAACGATTTGTATGACTGCAGGACCCAGGATCACAACAAACAGTGCAGGGAAGATGAAAATTGCCATCGGCACGATCATCTTGAGCGGAGCAGTAGCTGCCCTCTGCTCGGCACTCTGCCTCCGTTTTCTTCGCAAAGTCTCAGAAGAGACTCTCAAGACGCGAGACGAGCTCGAGCCCCACTTCTCACTTTGAAGCAGGCTCGCCACCAGCGCGCGAACCTCATCGACACCTGTGCGATCCCACAAGCCTCGCAGCGCATCTTCGCGTGTCATTCCCGCGTTCATCTTCCTGCTCACCACCAGGAGCTCTCCGGCAAGTGCTGGATGCACCATGAGAAGATCCTTCGCGACGCGAAGGATTGCCGCGTCGAGGCTGATTCCCGCTTCGACACAAACCACCAGAAGGTCCAGAGCGTCAGGAAGAGATCGTCTGATCCTCTCCTGCCGCATTGCTTCCATCCTTCGAAGAACCAACGGGGGGAGCAAAAGTCCGAACAGTGCCGCGGCGCCAACGCCGACCAGGACTTTTACGAACGATGTGTTTGCGAGGAGGATGAACGCTACAAGCGGCAGCAGGATGAGAACGCCCGTTCGCACCAGGCTGTAGACCAGCGGCGCAATTGGGCCATCGTGACCTGCCTTTACAAGCCGTTGCTGAACGGTCTCGCTTTGAGTCCACACCGATGGCGCCTTCTTGAGCATGCGGGCGCGCAGCGAGTTTTCATCTTCTGCACCGAGACCGCGCCGAATCGCGCGGCGCACTTCCGCGTTAGTGCTTATTCCAAGCGTGCGATCGACGACTTCCTGGCGGGACTTCTCGCGCATCTGAAGTCCGAGCGCAACAGCGCCAGCAGTTACAGCAATGATGATCAGGCCAAAAAGAAAAAATGCAGCGGTCATATGTCGACGTCCGCGATTTTCATCATGATCATGTACCCGATGACTACCATGATTGCTGATGTGGTCAGAACAAGACGGCCGATGCCTCCCTCGGCCGTCATTGCGTCGAAGAAATGAGGATTCATCAGCGTCAGCACCATGAACACGATCACCGGCAGAACTGCAAGGAAGCGGGCGGAGAGCTTCGGCTCAGCAATGAGAGTCTGAATCTGACCGCGCATTGCAATGCGCTGCCGAATCAAGTCGGCAAGATTGGAGAGCACCTCGCCAAGGTTGCCTCCAGTCTCACGCTGAATCAGAACTGCTGTCACGAACATCTTCAGGTCGAGACTGTCGAGTCGTCCCTGCATTCCAACCAGTGCGGTACGAACGTCAACACCCAAACGCTGCTCGTCATAGAAGCGACCGAACTCCGGGCCGAGCGGCGGAATCATTTCTTCGCCGATGAACTGCGTTGCGGCTTGAAAGGAGTATCCCGCTTTCATCGCGCTCACGAGCATGTCGATGGCATCGGGCAGCTGCTGCTCGAACTCGGTAAGCCGTTTCTTCTGCTTGCGTCGAAGCCAGAGAAAAGGTGCGACCCAGCCCGCGACCATGAAGAACGCCGCGCCGAGTCCTGAAGCTCTGCCCCCAATGACGATTCCGATGAGACCGGAGATCAGAATGATCATGAGGAATGTCACCGGCTTCAGCTCTGAACCGGCGCGCATCAGCTGAATCGATATTGCTTCGATCCAGCTGCGTCCAC
>DASROK010000168.1:0-5396 GCA_035646915.1 Gemmatimonadaceae bacterium | reverse complement strand
GCCGGCTGAAGACGCGGACCACGACTTGCTGCCTCTGCAACCTTGAACAGCAGCTCGCTGTAAGCGCCAGGATCACCGAGTGCCGATACAACGCGGTTGTCGCAGTCCAATTCGACTGCGAGGCGGAGACGGTTGAGCTGGTACCAGAGAGGAAGATTCCAGGGGGCAAGACTTACAACCACAGCCATCGCGCCCAGCAGCCACGTGTCACGCGCGGTTCGATGCTCCTCTTCGTGCCTCACAACGTAGCGCCGTTCCGCGTTTGGAAGGGCAAGGACCCAGCGCGGGAGAACTACGCGGGACCGCCACAGGCCCACCGTTGCCGGACCCACCGATTCGGTCAGAACCACATTGACGCCATCTACTATAGTATTGCGGCTCAGGCCGCCAGGGCGCGAGAGACGGGAAACGCGCCGCGCGTTGGCGATGCCCCACACAAGAAGCACAACCAGCGCGATCACCCAGCTCCAGTTGAAATAGCTTCCGTAAATGGTGTTGCAGTCCAGCAGGTTATGGCTGACGGATGTCTCTGACGTATGCGGGTGTGCGGGAAGGCTGAACAGCTCGTATCCCCATATGGCGACGACCGACGATGAGTGCCAGGCAGCAAGGAATGGCGGCATGAATGCCGATATCACGATGATCAAAGCCCAGAGCCAGCGCCGCGATGCGGCAGGCGCGAGTGACTGTTCGATGAGCAGTCCCGCCACTGTCAGGCACGCACTCACCGCCATGAAATAGGAAATACAGAGAAGGGCCATCGTGTTCCGCCCTACGAGTGCCAGCTCAGGGAGGTTTCCTGCTACTCTTCATACAATCATGTCAAAGAAAAAATCTTCTGAAAGCCCGCAGTCAGGCGCAGGCATCTCCCGGTTCGAAGCATTGGGGATCAACTCGTCGATCGCGAAATCGCTCGCGGCGCTTGGATACGAGGAGCCTACTCCGATTCAGCGGGAAGCGATTCCTCCGTTGATCGAGGGTCGCGATCTCCTTGGCCAGGCCGCAACCGGTACGGGAAAGACAGCGGCGTTTGCCCTGCCGATCATAGAGCACATCTCGATCGACGGCGAGAGAAGACCGGGATCGCCGAAGATCTGCGCGCTCGTTCTCGTCCCGACGCGTGAGCTTGCGATGCAGGTGGCTGAAGCGATTCACCGTTATGGCCGCGCGTTCGGCGCGCGCGTTCTTCCCGTGTATGGCGGCCAGTCTATTCACCAGCAGCTCACGGTGCTGCGGCGCGGGGTGGATGTGGTTGTTGCAACTCCCGGCCGCGCAATGGATCACATCAGGCGACGAACACTCGATCTGAGAGACCTCAGAACTGTGGTACTCGATGAAGCTGATGAGATGCTGGACATGGGATTCGCAGAAGACCTCGACTCCATTCTCGAATCCACTCCTAAGGATCGCCAGACAGCACTCTTCTCGGCGACGATTGCTCCGCGCATCAAGGCGATCGCAAAGAAGCATCTTCGCAATCCTGTGATGGTGAAAATCGAAGCGGAGCGCGCTGAGGCCGGAACGATTCCGCGTGTCCGGCAGGTTGCGTACATAGTGCAGCGGCAGCAGAAGGCCGCAGCACTTGGCAGAATTCTCGACGTCGAGAATCCATCGTCGGCGATTGTGTTCTGCCGCACCCGCAATGAAGTCGACGAGCTGACCGAAACATTGAACGGTCGCGGATATCGCGCTGAGGCGATTCATGGAGGGCTGTCGCAGACTGAGCGCGATCGTGTTATGCGCAGGCTGCGTGAAGGAGCGCTCGACCTTCTCGTTGCGACTGATGTTGCAGCGCGCGGGCTCGACATCGAGCACCTGTCACATGTCGTGAACTTCGATGTGCCTGCAGCGCCGGATGCCTATGTGCATCGTATTGGAAGAACAGGCCGTGCAGGACGCGAGGGCGCTGCAATCACACTCGCCGAGCCACGTGAAAGCCGGATGCTCAAGAACATCGAGCAGCATACCAGACAAAAAATCAGAATAGCCCAGCTTCCTTCAGTTCTCGATGTGCGTGCCCGAAGAATGGAAACGCTGCGCGAGACTGTGAGAAAGGAAGTGGAGTCGGGATCGCTGGGTCCTTACCGCACTATGCTGGAGTCACTCGCGAGCGAGATCGATCCAATGGATATCGCCGCTGCTGCATTGAAGCTTGCTGACCGGGAGGCGAATTCGAGCGGCAAGGAAGAGGAAATCATCAGCGTCCTGCCTGCGCGGGACGAGAAGGCTGCGAGCTGGAAAAAGAAGAAGCGTCCCGAGCACCGGAAGAGTTTTCGCAGACGCTGAGACTTGCCGCAGGCCATTTTTCCGCGCACTGTTGCCTCCACGCAGCCACTGCGTGTCGCCACTTCAATCAGCGAGATCATGACGAACACTCGAGCGTTTCTTCCCTCCGTCGCAATCCTGAGTGCATTGCTCGCATCGTGCAGGCCGGCAGGTCCAGTCGCACCGGCACCGACGGCACAGACGGGGAGCGTTGCGACGCCACGACTGATACCCCAGCCGGAATCACTAAAGCTCGAGGGTGGGGATGCCTTCATGCTCACGGATTCCGTCAGCATCATTGCAGATGCCGGAAATGCGGATGTCTCGCGGATCTCGATGCAGCTCGCGTCTCTGCTCAGAGCGTCGACAGGATTTTCAGTTCCCATTGCAGGAAGCGCGACGGGTCGCACCATCGCTCTTCGTCTCGCGTCTGATCCGTCTCTCGGCGCTGAAGGTTATCAGCTCTCCGTGCGCCGTGACTCCGTTCGCGTAACTGCGAATGCTCCTGCAGGGTTGTTCCACGGTGTACAGACACTGAGGCAGCTTTTGCCTTCGCAGATCGAGTCGGACATGCTCCTGTCTCGAATGCAATGGAGCGTTCCCGCGGTCACGATTTCAGATCGGCCCCGTTTCGCATGGCGAGGCGCCATGCTCGATGTCGCACGCCATTTCTTCACTGCGGACGAGATCTATCAGTACATCGATCTCCTCGCGCTTTACAAGATGAACGTGCTGCATCTTCATCTTGCCGACGATCAGGGCTGGCGCATCGAGATCAAATCGCGCCCCAATCTCACTGCCATGGCAAGCGCCACGCAGGTAGGCGGCGGGCCCGGCGGGTTCTACACGCAGGACGAGTACTCGCAGATCGTGAAGTATGGTGCCGATCGGTATGTGACGATCGTTCCCGAGATCGACATGCCGGGACATACGAACGCCGCATTGATTGGATATCCTGAGCTCTCATGCAGCCGGCGCGCGCCTGCGCCGTACACCAGAACCGAAGTTGGCTGGAGCACATTCTGCGCGAACAACGAAGGCACCTATGCCTTGATTGACGATGTAGTGCGCGAGATCGCAGCGATTACACCGGGTCAGTACTTCCACATGGGCGGCGACGAAAATCCAATTCTCAGCAAGGAGGATTACAAGAAATTCGTCGAGCGCACGCAGGAAATTGTCGCGAAGCACGGCAAGCTGATGATCGGGTGGGAAGAGATCGCGCACGCGACACTCATTCCAACTTCGATTGCTCAGGTATGGAGAGCGGATTCGGCTTTAGCTGCGGCGCAGTTCGGTGGCGCCAAGCTTCTGATGTCACCCGCATCCCGCACGTATTTCGACATGAAGTACGACGACAACACGGAGCTCGGTCTCAAGTGGGCGGGGCTCGTGCCGGTGCGCACTGCATACGACTGGGATCCGGCGACGTTCTTCAAGGGAGTGGTGGAATCGAACATCGTCGGCGTCGAGGCGCCAATCTGGAGCGAGACGGTGCGCAACATCACCGCGGTGCAGTATCTCGCGCTGCCGCGGCTGCCAGCGCTCGCGGAAGTCGGATGGAGTCCGCAGAGCATTCGCAGCTGGGACAGCTTCAGCACGCGGGTCGCGTCACACGCTTCGCGATGGAATCTGCTCGGCCTGAACTACTATCGCTCGCCGCAGATTCCGTGGTAACGGTGGACGATCCACGGACGTTTGTCGAAACACGCTACTTGACAGCCTGAACCGGGAGGGTTAAAAAAGGGCTGACAATCAGGGTTCCGCGAATGATTAACTCACGGAATTGACAGGTGAATCAAGCAGAATGACCTGAACCACCTCAGGGGGGCGTTTTACGCTACTGCTTTGTTCGTTCGTTCGTGCTGCGCGAGTGCCACGTCTATTTTCACCTCACCGACCTACCTCGTCGATGCGCTCGACGCATCTCCATAACCAGAAATATTTCAGGCAGGATTGCATTGCTTGCGGGAACTTCACGCAGCGAGCTCAAGCGTGAAAACGTGTGTGCGCAACATCGGGGTGTGCTGATGAAATCACCGGGAGGATTTCAAATGAGGAGCGCGTTGTCAATTCGAGCGGCCGGTCTGGGAATGCTGTTGATGCTTGCAGTGAGCGTCACGGCTAACGGACAGGCCCCACAGATACCAGTGACCGGAACTGTAACCTCCTCGAGCGGAACTCCGCTTCCGGGAGTCACGGTGCGTGTGCAGAACTCGAACGTACGCACCGTAACCAACTCAGCCGGCAAGTATTCGGTTACCGCACCGACAGACGGCGTTCTCACATTCTCGTTCGTCGGTCAACGGCCAGTGCAGACGACTGTCGCTGGACGCGGGACGATCGACGTCACGATGGCGCAGATTCCTTATCTCGAGGAAGTCGTCGTTACGGGATATACGGAACAGCGTCGTGGTGACATCACGGGCGGCGTCGCGACAGTTGATGTCGCGAGCGCAGCGCGACCCACATCTGCGAGCGTGATTTCACGACTCGACGCAGAAGTGCCGGGTGTCACGGTGGCTTCGAGCGGATCGCCTGGCTCGAGGAGCACGGTGAGAATCCGCGGCATCAGCTCCTTCCAGAACAACGATCCGCTTTACGTGATCGACGGCACGCCCGTTCAGGATTCGTACGTGAATTTCCTGAACCCGAATGACATCACGTCGGTGCAGGTGCTGAAGGATGCTTCGGCGGCATCGATTTATGGCTCGCGCGCCTCGAACGGCGTGATTCTCATCGAGACAACCAAGAAGGGGATTGCCGGTCCTCCGCGAACGACACTGAGAGTGAGAACGGGACGCCAGACTCCGGTGCGCGGATATGACGACATCCTTCTTACGAATTCGCTGGACTATTTCAAGGTCGTGAAGGCGAGCTATGACAACGCCGGCCTCGCGATTCCTGACGCCGTCAAGCAGATCTTCGGTGATCCAAACAACCCGACGGTTCCGGCGTACATCTTTGCAGAGAAGGGGACAGCGACGGCAGTCGACCAGTTTGGACGTCCGACCGCTGTCGACATGTCGAAATATTCGTATCCGCGCTCGCTGATCATACCGGGCAGCACCGGAACGAACTGGTGGCAGGCCGTTTTCGGCCCGGCGTACGTAGGCGACTACAACATGGAC
>DASROK010000167.1:0-5968 GCA_035646915.1 Gemmatimonadaceae bacterium | reverse complement strand
ATATCGTCCCCAGTTCTACTTCCGTACTACGGACGTGACTGGATCGGTGGAGCTTCCTGAGGGAATGGAGATGGTGATGCCGGGCGACAACGTTCAGATGACGATCGAGCTGATCACGCCGATCGCGATGGACGAGGGACTTCGCTTCGCAATTCGTGAAGGCGGCCGCACGGTTGGTGCGGGTGTTGTTACAAAAATTATCAAGTAATCAGGACACAGATAAATGCCACGAGACAAAATCATTCTCGCGTGCAGCGATTGTAAAAACCGCAACTACTTCACCACCAAGAACAAGCGCCTCCATCCGGAGCGCGTCGAGTGGAAGAAGTATTGCCCGCGCTGCAACGCACACAAGCTGCATAAGGAAACGAAGTAAATGGCCGTCGAGGTAGTGCAGCGCCAGGAGAGCTTGCCGGCTCGCATCACGACTTTCTATCACGAAGTCGTGGCCGAGATGCGCAAGGTCACCTGGCCTGACCGCGAGCAGCTGAAGGATACGACGATCAAGATCATCATCTTCGTGCTCTTCATCGGCGCCGTACTCGGTGTCCTTGACGTGCTGCTGCAGCTCATCCTCGTCCAGGGAATTCCTTCGCTCTTCACGGGACGTTGATCGTGGAGCACAGATGGTACGCGATCCAGACGACTTCGGGCCACGAGAACAAGGTCCGCAATCTTCTGCAGCGTAAGATCGACGGCGATCCTCGCACTCCCGAGGATCGCACCATTCGCCAGGCCCTCGTTCCGACTCAGGAAGTAGTCGAGATCAAGAACGGGAAGAAAGTGAACGTCGAGCGCAAGATTTATCCGGGATACGTGCTTGTCGAAATGGTGATGGACCAGGAAACTGCCCACACTGTGAACGGAATTCAGGGCGTCATCAAGTTCGTCGGTCACGAGCGCCTTCCTCAGCCTTTACGGCCTGAGGAAGTGAATCGGCTGCTCGGAATCTCAGACGACACGGAAGCCGAAGAGCCAAAGGAAGAGATTCCATTCCTCGTCGGTCAGGCCGTTGCGATCACTGAGGGACCCTTCACAGACTTCAACGGAACTGTGGAAGAAGTTCTTGCCGATAAGGGCAAAGTTCGCGTTTCGGTTTCGCTGTTTGGGCGGCCAACTTCAGTCGAGCTGGACTACCTCCAGCTGAAAGGCTACTGACCACTTCATTTCGAGAATGAAGAAGGCCGCAGATTTTATCTGCGGCCTTCTTCTTTTTCGGGGATTTCGTCCTGAGTCCGCAATCGAAATTCGATTGAGTTGCACAGCTCTTCGATGTGTCTCAGTGCGCTTGATCTCCCCGGTTCAGAATTTCGGAGTGCGGGTAGCAGTCGCCACAGCGATCTCAACAAGTCAAGCTGTTCGAGACGCGTAGTCGCCAGAGAGTTTTGTCTGTCCTGCATGCGTCGCACGATTTCGAGCTGATGCTGGACCGAATCGCGCAGCTCCTTTTGCTCAGCGGATTGCAGGGCTGTTACACCGTCGAGTGCTGCGAGCTGCGCGCCGAGGCGATCGCTTGCTTCCGGGCCGGCATCACGGACGAGCAGCGAAATCTCTCTATCCGCAGCTTCAATCGAGCGCAGGATACAATCCGCTGCCTCTGACGCCCGACGCAGGATGTCAGCGTGCTCCTCGGGCAGTGCCTGAATGCGCTGGCGGATTGCACGCACGAGCTCAGATGCCAGTACGGGCTCTTTTACGCCGTCGTCCTGTGTCACTGGAGTGAGAAGACTGCTCACTGCGATCTCGTTCCATCCTGACGAAATCAGCGATGGCCCCAGCAGAAGCCGCGCAGATTGATCGGGAGTCAGTCCTTTCGCCCGTGTCCATATAAACCCGGCGCCCATCGCGACTGCGCAGGAAATGAGCAGTCCCCACTCGACGATAGAGTACGCTCCCGAATATTGCGGATCGATCGAACTCATCACGCGCTCCCGGACGAGCACGAGCATGAGGAGAGCGGGAGCGCTGATGCTGATGAGAACGCGAATGAGGCGCGAAACTCGTGGGAGCCGACTCCAGATATCATTCGGCCGGCGCAAAGCCGAGGGCCACCACATGCTCCACCATTCCGGAGGCCATAACGACACTTTCGCCATCTGAGCTGGTGTCATTCCATGTCCGGCGCTTGTCCATACCTGGAGAGCAAGTCCTGCCGGTGCAACAAGCGCGAGCGCCGCAATCAGAAGTCGCTCGCCAAGCTGAATATTCGACAGAATCGCAAACAATCCCAGCGCGACCGTCCATAACACGGCATACGGCCCAAAGCTCGGAAGATCATGAACGGCATCGGGAAGACCATCTGCCGGCGCAATTCGTCCCAGTGAATCTCTCAGCGTGGCTGCATTCACGCCGCGTCGCTCCCTCTCGCGTGTCATGCATTGATCGACGAGTGCAGCCAGGTCCGCAGGAACCGATGGGGAGATCGAGCGGATGCCCGGAGCATCTTCCACCACGCGTCGATACATGGTTGCGCCAGCCGTTTCAGCCGAGAAAGGCTCGCGGCCGGTCAACATCACGTAGGCTACGATTCCAAGAGAATAGATATCGCTTCGTGCATCGATGTCTGACACACCTGTGACCTGCTCGGGCGACATGTAGGCAGGCGTGCCAAGAACTGCTCCCGCCGCCGTTATGGTCTCGCGCGCTCCGGGGATTTTGGAAATTCCGAAATCTGCAAGAACCGCTCGGCCCGTTGTGGTCTCGAGAAGAATATTTGCGGGCTTGATGTCACGGTGCACAACACCGTTGCGATGCGCGCATTCAAGCGCGTCGGCCATCTCGAAAAAAATGCGCCGCGCTTCAGTCCACGGCAGTGCGCCGTCGCGCAATATCCGGTCAGCGAGTGTTTCGCCTCGAACGTATGCCATGACGAAGTAGAACAGATTCGCGATTTCGCCAAAGCTGTGGAGCGGGAGAATTCCGGGATGATTCAATCGTGCTGCAATCTTTGCTTCGCGCCTGAATCGTTCGCGGTGTGCATCGGCGATTGCCAGCTCAGGGTTCAGAACTTTGATCGCGACCTGGCGATCGAGGGACCGTTCTCGAGCCAGATACACACAACCCATCCCGCCGCGACCAAGGAGCCGGATTATCTCGTACTGGTCGCCGATACTCTTCTCGAGGAGGCTTTGTAAATCGCCGGCGCGATCGGTCGCAAAGGATTTGGCTGCCTGTCCGACAGCAAGTCTTATCTCCGGCAGACTTTCCGCTTCAGAAATTGATTCTGAGTGATCGAAGTCGTCGGGCAACATCAGGCGATCAGCTGGCGATGAAGAAAACGCCTGGCGAGGGCCCACTGACGTTTCACAGTCGCAGGAGAAATTCCCAGGATCTCCGCTGTTTCATCGATGTTCATACCAGTGAAATAGCGCAGCTCGACGATTCGTACTTGATCCGGATCGATCTCGCCAAGACGGTCGAGTGCGTCGCCCAGTGCGAGCATCTCGATCTGGTTCGTTGAAGGCGCCGCGTCGCGCAGCTCATCGAGACTCATCGCGCGCTCTCCGTCGCCGCGCTTGGCCGAACTTCGCGAGCGCGCATGATCGACGAGTATGCGCCGCATCATGTTCGCTGCGACTCCGTAGAATTGGGCGCGATTTTTCCAGTTTGCGCGGCTTTGATCGACGAGTCGAAGGTAGGCTTCGTTGACCAGCGCGGTTGGCTGCAGCGTGTGGCCAACCGGCTCGCGGCGCATTGCGCGCTGGGCAGCGGCGTGCAGCTCCTGGTAGACGAGCGGCATGAGCGGCTCCATGGCGCCATTGTCGCCTGCGCTCCATGCCAGGAGGAGCTTTGTAATCTGAGAGCGTGCGGCTTCCGGCGGAGTGGCCACCGTCCCTCCTCGGTTACACACCATACCGCCGTATGTAGAACCCGTCAACAAAGATCGTGATTGCAGCGAGGACTACCGAGGACTACCGAGGACTTGCAGGGGACTTCCACTAAAAGGGTGTTGCCACTACATTAGAAGGCTGTCTTAGAGCCACAGCGGACCTGACTCCTGGCCGCGGGTGGTGGCCCTTGCGCGGGGCGGCCGATAAGGCGAGGAGCGCACCCGTCGGATACCACTACGACGCTAACTCCAACCGTGGCAGTTGAAACCGCGCCGCTCATGGAGAGCGCCCCGCGGCTAACGCTCAAAGGAGTATCATGGCAAAAAAGGTCACTGGATTCGTCAAGCTGCAGATCCCTGCAGGCAAGGCGAACCCGGCGCCCCCCGTCGGCACCGCTCTCGGTCCGCAGGGAATCAACATCATGGCTTTCTGCAAAGAGTTCAATGCTCGCACGCAGGGCCAGGATACGATTCTCCCGGTCGAGATCACGATCTTCGCCGACAAATCCTTCACCTTCATCACCAAGACGCCCCCCGCGGCCGTTCTCTTGAAGAAGGAAGCAGGGATCGAAAAGGGCTCGGGTGCACCGAACCGCACTAAAGTCGGATCTGTCACAAAGGCGCAGGTACGAAAGATCGCTGAGATCAAAATGCCTGACCTCAACTGCGATACTATCGAGTCGGCAATGGCAATGGTCGCCGGTGCCGCGCGCTCGATGGGTGTCGAGGTGAAGGACTGATGCGCAGTCACGGAAAAAAGTACACGGCCGCCGCTTCAAAGCGTGATGTGGCCACCCGCTATCAGGCAAAGCAGGCAATCGATCTCGTCAAGTCAACGGCATTCGCGAAGTTCGACGAGACGGTCGAAGTCGCAGTACGCCTTGGCGTCGATCCGCGTCACGCCGATCAGGTCGTGCGCGGAACTGTCGTGCTTCCTGCAGGAACCGGTAAATCGGTTCGCGTTCTCGTCATCGCGCAGGGTGAAAAAGCGCGCGAAGCAGAGCAGGCAGGCGCCGATTTCGTCGGCACCGAGTACATCGCGAAGATCAAGGAGAACTGGCTCGATTTCGACGTTCTCATTGCAACCCCCGACCAGATGGGCCAGCTCGGCGCATTGGGTCGCGTGCTTGGTCCGCGCGGACTCATGCCGAATCCCAAGGCGGGCACGGTGACATTTGATGTCACTCGCGCCGTCAAAGAGGTGAAAGCAGGCAAGATCGAGTTCCGCGTCGACAAGAGCGGAAACGTTCACGCAGCGATCGGTAAGGTTTCGTTCTCGGCTGAATCACTGGAGACGAACTTCACCGCGTTCATGGATCAGATCGTCCGCGCCAAGCCCGCAGCGGCAAAGGGCGTGTACGTTCGCACTGTCGCGATCTCGAGCACCATGGGTCCCGGCGTTGCAATCGACACAACTCCTTACCGGTAAGCCACAATGAAAAGAACCGAAAAGGAGCAGCTCGTCAGCGAGCTGAGAGACAAGCTCCAGAACTCAACGTCGCTTTACTACACTGACTTCACTGGACTCAACGTGAAGCGCATGACTGATCTCCGCCGCCGCCTGAGAAAGGCGGGTGTCGAGTACGTCGTGATCAAGAACACGTTGGCGCTTCGTGCAGTCAACGAGAGCGGACTCGTCGGTGAGCGCCTCAAGGGCCCGACTGGTCTTGTGTTCGGCACGGATCCGGTTGCGGCTGCGAAAGTGCTGTCGGATTTCGCGAAGGAAAACGAGCAGAAGCCCCAGGTGAAGGGCGGGCTGCTCGACGGGAAGGCCATCGACACAGCGCAGGTCAAGCAGCTGGCGTCGCTTCCATCCCGCGAGCAGATGCTGGCAGATCTCGGTGCCGGTTTGCAGTCCCCGATGGCCGCCTTTGTGGGCGCGCTCAACGGAATTCTTTACATGTTTGCAGGCGCGCTCGACGCGCTCAAGTCACAGCGCGAAGGCGCCTAATTTTTCCGGAGAAATACAACAATGGCCAACGCAACCATGAGCAAGGATGAGATTCTCGAGGCGATCGGCAACATGTCGGTGTTCGAGCTCGCCGAGCTAATTGAGGCTTTTAAGAGCAAGTTCAACGTGACCATCGCGGCCGCCCCGGTGGGCGGCGCCGCGCCGGCAGCGGGTGGTGCAGGTGGTGC
>DASROK010000166.1:0-2955 GCA_035646915.1 Gemmatimonadaceae bacterium | reverse complement strand
CCCTGATGGACTGCCGCTACAACCCTGGGCGGCAGAACTTCTCAGGAAGCGCATGGCCGACAACAGCAAAGACAATCCCGACGCGCATTGCCTGCCGATGGGTTTCATGCAATTTCATACACACTCTCAACCGCGGAAGATCATTCAGACTCCAGACGTGCTGCTCATCATTTATGAAGCCAACAGTGGGCTGCGCCAGATCTTCACAGATGGCCGTCCACTGCCTGGCAAAGATGCCGAATCGTGGTGGTACGGCTACTCCGTCGGGAAGTGGGAAGGCGATACGCTCGTCGTGGAAACGAGAGGGTTCATCGATAACATCTGGCTCGACGTGCGTGGAAATCCGCTCACGTCGGAGGGGAAAGTTATCGAACGATTCCGACGGCCGAACTATGGGAACCTCGAGATCGAAATCACAATTGATGATCCTAAGGCGTACACAAAACCGTGGACGGTAAAGGTGAATCAGCGGATTTACCCCGATACGGAGTTGATCGAATTCATCTGCGAGGACAGGGACGCCACGCACTACGTCGGCGCGCAGTAGCAGGCGAATTAGCCGCGGATTACGCGGATTGCGCGGATTAAGGCCATGTTAATCCGCGTAATCCGTGTAATCCGCGGCTAAAATACTTGTCTTCCCCCGGTGCGAGTGCCATGAGTGTCGACAAGGAACGCGATCCCTTAAGATTTAGCGCCGCGCTACGTCTCGTGATCCGGCGCTACGTCGCACAGGTGCGCCGCCGTCCGATGCTCTCGATCCCAGCCCTGCTCCTGCCGGGCATCGGCGATGTCCTTGTGTTCTACACGCCGCCGCTCGTGATCGCGCAATTGCTGGGAGCATTCGCCCGCAATGAAACGCTGACCGCCCGCGCGCTCGTTCCCTATGTTCTGACGTTTGCCGGCCTCTGGCTCATCGGCGAGGGCTTCTGGCGCGCGGCCGCTCCCTTCATTGCACGCGCCGAGATCTGGTCCATGCAGTCACTTTACGTCGAAGCATTGGACGAGCTGCTCGCAAAAGATCTCGCCTTCTTTCAGGACAACTATGCCGGATCGCTCACAAAGCGGGCTCTTGGATACGCGCGGCGCTTCGAGGATGTGTTCGACACGATGTGCTTCATGGTCGTACCGAATATCCTTCCGCTTTTTTTCGTTGGGTTCGTTCTGTGGCGTTACTCCCCGCTGTTGATAGTCGTGCTCGCAGGAATGCTCGCTGCAACATTCCTCATTATCGCGCCAAGAATCCGGCGTCGCCGTCAGCTCGTCGATCTTCGGGAAGCCGCTTCAAATGTCCTGGCCGGTCACCTGGCCGACTCCATTGCGAACGCTGAAACCGTCCGGGCGTTTGCTCGCGAATCGGAAGAAGCGACAATCCACGCGCGAAATGTTGCCGACTTCAGCGCAAAAACACTCCGCTCCTGGGACTATCAGAACCTCAGGGTGGACATGATCACATCGCCGATGTACGTGCTCACAAATACATTGGGACTGATCGTTGCGTTATCGATTCAGGGCAGCACGGGTGCCAGTCTCGAAGCTGTCTTCATCACGTTCAGCTATTACACGGCGACCACGCGTGTTGTGTGGGAATTCAACCGGATCTATCGCAATCTCGAGAATGCCCTCACGGATGCTGCGCAGTTTACCGAGCTGCTGCTCGATCCCCCGATTGTTGTGGACGTACCGAATCCCTCCGCTTTCACGCCGATCGCGCATGGCATCGAGATGAAGAATGTCAGCTTTCGATATTCGGCGGCACAACCGCTTCTGTTCAGAGACTTTTCTTTGGAAATAAAAGCCGGATCGAAGGTCGGGCTGGTTGGAAGATCCGGCGGCGGAAAGACAACCATTACACGCCTTCTCCTTCGTTTCGCGGATATCGAAGGCGGCGACATTCTCCTGGGCGGACAACGCATCGATCAGATCTCGCAGTCGGACCTGCGGTCTGCGATCGCTTATGTACCCCAGGATCCGGCGATGTTTCATCGCTCCATTGCCGACAATATTCGAATCGGCAAACCTGGCGCCACAGACATTGAGGTCCACGAAGCCGCGCGTCTGGCTCATGCATCCGAATTCATCGAAGCCTTGCCGGAGGGCTTTAACACGCTGGTCGGTGAGCGCGGCGTGAAACTCTCCGGCGGCCAGCGGCAGCGGGTTGCCATCGCGCGAGCCATCCTGAAGAACGCCCCGATTCTCATCCTGGATGAAGCGACCAGTTCTCTCGATTCAGAAAGTGAAGGTCTGATTCAGGACGCCCTCTGGACACTGATGGCAGGACGCACCGCAATCGTGATCGCGCATCGCCTTTCAACGGTCAAGCGGATGGACGAATTGATTGTGCTGGATCGCGGCGAGATCGCAGAGCGCGGTTCTCACGAGACATTGTTGAATCATGGTGGCATCTACGCCGCGCTGTGGACGCATCAATCCGGTGGGTTCCTCGCGACATCCCCAGGCGATACTCACTCGGCTACAACTTCGGCTTCCTCTTATGCCATTCCGTTGCCTGCTCATAGGCGTGAGCCAGCGCCAGAACATTCATCTCACCAAAGTGAGCCCCGCTGATCTGCAGGCCTATCGGCAAACCGTTCGAGCTGAATCCGCACGGGACGGAGATACTCGGCACACCATACATGTCGAAGGCCACATTGTTGTTGCCGCCTCCAGCAGCGTTTGGTGCCGTTAGCAGCGCCGGCGGAGCTTTCATCGTCGGCGCGATCAACAGATCGACTTTCGTGAAGACCTTCTTGATTTCACGACGAACCAGATCGAGATCACGTCGCGCCTGCGCGTACTCCGCACCATTTGCATTGGCAGTGCGTTGAAGTTGGGCACGCGTGCCTGGCTGATATTTCTCGGGCGACTGCGTGATCCATGGCTTGTGATACGCGTATGCTTCGGATCCCCATAGCGTGGCTGCGTTGCCCGTCGGAGGCAAATCGACATCGGCGG
>DASROK010000165.1:0-6358 GCA_035646915.1 Gemmatimonadaceae bacterium | reverse complement strand
CGGCCGCATCGAGTACAACATCGTTCCCATCGATCTTGCGGAGACAATCGACAACGTCGTTCAAATGGTGCATCCCCTGGCAGGCGCAAAGGGAATCGATCTCGTCATGGAGGAATGTCCACCCGGAATATCCGGCAAAGGCGATACGGCAAAGACCGAACAGATTCTGATCAATCTTCTCTCCAACGCGGTTGCATTTACGGAAGATGCAGGGAGGATCAGTGTCGCGTGCGGCTTCGCCGAGGGCAGAGTCTGGATTCGTGTGAAGGACACCGGCATTGGGATTCCCGCAAGCAAGCAGGAAACCATCTTCGAGCCGTTTGTTCAGGTCGGGAGGTCGCTGACAACCTCGCATCGTGGAACGGGCCTGGGTCTTTCCATCAGCCGGGATCTTGCGCGCGGGATGAATGGCGACCTCACCGTGGAAAGCAAGGTTGGGCAGGGTTCCACCTTTACGTTGTGGCTTCCAAAGGCCTGAAAAAAATCGGAATTCGCTGAAACAATAGACCTGGCGGATTCGTCGGGACATCATGTTCTTCGACCCCCGCGCAATACTGTTGCTCATCATCCTCGTCGCCGTGAGTGGATGGGTGGCGAGAGGGCTGATGTCCAGCTTTTTCAAGCTTCGCCGCGAAGACGGCACTTCATCGACCCTGAGCAGCATCGAGGAAAGGCTGAAGCGTGTCGAGGAAGCCACGGGCGGACTCATTACGGATGTCACCGCAATCCGCGAGAAAGAGCGCTTCATGGCAAAGCTTCAGGCAAGCGCATCGACGCGTGAGTCGCAGTCACGCCATGAAACCAAAGAGGGCGAGCCCTCGCCGTTTGTCACTCAGAACATTCCGGTGATTCCCAGAGCCGGACGCTAAGGCGAAAGAAACCGGAGCTCGAAAGGCTCTCTGAAAGTCCGCGACAAGCGGACTTTTGCGTTGTTGGAGAGGACGATTATCGCATCGCCGCCAAAGAGCACTGTGTTCTTCAACAATCACAATGGCATTGAGATCATCCAATGATTGAATTGGCGAAACGTCGCGGTGCGCCCGCATCGAAGCAGCCGCTGATGAGCGAAGTGTGGAATTCGAATGCAATTCGGTTATCGGCTCAGGCGTAGGAGCAGCCGATCAGGCGATCCCTGACATGAAATCGGGGCTCGCCTGAATTCCAGATGGAGCGCAGCGGTACATCGTCAAGACATATCCTCAATTATCGGGGTGTGTCATGTCGCGTTCCCTTCTCGACCGCCGCCGCTTTGTGATTTCCGGGTTGACCCTCGCGGGCGCAACTCTTGTCGGTACAGCCTGTAATTCTGATGAAATCACGACAGTCTCAGGCGTGGATCTCCATCCGAACGATGCCGCGGCGCTCGACTCGGATCTGCTGGAGCCTCCCGTAATACAAAGTATCGGTGCTGTGCTGAGCGCATCGATCACCTGTGCCACCAACCCTGTAAAAATG
Organism: Gemmatimonadaceae bacterium; assembly: GCA_035646915.1. Classification (GTDB taxonomy): domain Bacteria; phylum Gemmatimonadota; class Gemmatimonadetes; order Gemmatimonadales; family Gemmatimonadaceae; genus UBA4720. The sequence continues at coordinate 4,903 of DASROK010000165.1, read as the reverse complement.
GGCGGAAGGCATGCGAGGGAGCCCGTCACTTACAACGGGTCATTTCCTGCGCCTACGCTCTGGGTCAGACCCGGCGACGTGATCGACATCGCGTTCGCAAACAAAATCATTTTCGATCAGGCTGATACAAAGCCCGGTTATGGGCGGCCTCCGCGCGAGACTCACATGACCAATCTGCATTTTCACGGAATGCATGTATCGCCTGAAGGAACAGCAGACAACATGGCCGTTATGGTGCCGGCAATGGGAAAGTTCGGGTACCGCTTTCACGTCCCGCTCGATCATCCGTCAGGGCTTTACTGGTATCACGCGCATGTACACGGGCTCGTGACGAATCATGTTGGCCGCGGAGCCGCCGGCATGATCTACGTCGCGAACGAGTATACCGACACAATCGCGAACCTTGGAATTCGTCACAGGCTGATGGCTCTTCAGCAGGCGTACTTCGAGGACGATCACACGACACTGATTTCCAATGACGCTGAAAGGGACGATCCCGACGTTGCACTGTCACTCATAAACGGCCAGCTGATGCCGGATATCCGCATCCGGCCAGGTGAGCCGCAGGTATGGTCGCTGCTGAACGCATCCACTTCAGCGTTTTACGTGCTGCGGCTCGAAGGCCACACTTTTGACGTGATCGCGCAGGATGGCATTCCGGTTCCGTCAGTGCGTACTGGCCAGGAGACGCTGATGATGGCTTCCGGAAGTCGACTCGAAGTAGTTGTGCGCGGAAACCCGACTAAGGGCCGTTATGCGTTGTCTTATGATTCATACGATCAGGGAGTGGACACCTGGCCGCACAAGTCGATCGCGACGGTAATTGTTGCGGGAAGCAGCTGGAACGGGGCAGACCATCCAGGTGTCGATCACTCGGTTGGGCTGACTGATCTCACCGGTGTGTCAGTTCCTCTGGAGCTGCACCGCACGATTGTATTTGCGCAGGACTCGAGCGTTGCGGAAGGCGAGTTCGGCAGGTTCACGATGAATGGCCATCCATTTGATCCAGCTCACAGTGAATGGACCAGCACACTGAACACCGTAGAGGAATGGCTCATTCGCAATGACACCAATCAGGATCATCCATTTCATGTGCACGTGAATCCGTTCCAGGTGACGCGGATCAATGGAGGGGCTGTTCCGTTCGGTGGATTCCAGGACGTTGCGATCGTTCCCCGTTTCGGGTCGATAACAGTGCGAACGAAATTCACCGACTTTACGGGGAACCTGATCCTGATGCATTGCCACATCCTCGATCACGAGGACATGGGAATGATGACGCTGTTCGAGATCGCGCCAGCATAGACGCTATGTAAGGGGCAGTGTCTCCTTGTCCGATGCAGCGAGATCGCGCGCCGCCGGTGCTCGCGGGTTGTCACGCACGCCTGCTGTCGCATCATTCGAGTCAGGGTCACTCGCAGTGACGTTTCGCTTTACGAGAGTGAGAATCGTGTAGACAGCCACCGGCTCCTTGTCCTGGTTGGTCACCTCGACATCCCATGCAACAACACCCTGCGGAATTACATCGGGCGGCGTGTCCTTCGCCGTCTTCTGCTTGCATGTAAGTCTCACCTGGATTGTATCGCCCGCGTATACGGGCTTCACGAATCTCAGATTGTCGAGGCCATAATTCGCGAGCACTGGCCCAGGCGCAGGATCGACAAACAATCCTGCAGCGGCCGAGAGAACAAAGTAACCATGCGCAACGCGCTTCTCGAAGATTGACTCGCGCGCGGCGATGTCATCCATGTGCGCGTAGAAATAATCACCGCTGATTCCCGCAAAGTTCACGATGTCGGTTTCAGTGATTGTGCGACGATGAGTGATGAGCGTGTCGCCGACTTTGATCTCGTCGAAGTATTTGCGGAACGGATGGATGCGATCGACCGGCTCGGCCGCACCTTTGATCCATTCATTCGAGACTTTCGTAAGCGTGTTCGGTGATCCTTGTACGGCTGTGCGCTGCATGTAGTGAAGTGCTGCGCGCGCACCGCCGAGCTCTTCGCCGCCGCCTGCGCGCCCGGGTCCGCCGTGGACGAGGCCGGGGAGCGGTGACCCATGACCTGTCGACGCCTTGGCAGCATGGCGGTCCATCACCATGATGCGGCCGTGATGTGAAGCGGTGCCGAGCACGACATCGGCTGCGAAGTCGGGACTCGAGGTGAACACCGAGCCGACGAGTGATCCGCGTCCGAGCTTCGCGAGCTCGATCGCTTCCTCGATCGAGTTGTACGGCATCACCGTGTTTACGGGACCGAACGCTTCTATTGTATGCGGAGCATCGGCGTCGAACGGCTTGTCGGAGTAGAAGAGCGTGGTAGGGAAGAATGCCCCCTTCTTCTTGTCGCCCGTTACTTCGAAGCCATCGAAATCGCCACCGAATACGAGCTCGGTTTCCTTCCTGATGCAGTCGAGGTTGTGCCGGACGTCATCGACTTGCGATTTGCCGACGAGCGGCCCCATTCGCACGCCTTCGACTTGCGGGTCGCCGATCTTGACACTCGACAGCCGCTTTATCAGCGCGTTGATCACGTCTCCGGTCATCGAGTCGTGAACGAGAGTACGGCGAATGGCAGTACACTTCTGTCCTGCTTTTGTCGTCATCTCGCGAACGACTTCCCTGATGAAGAGTTCGAACTCTTCCGTCCCTGGTCCAGACTCGGGACCCAGCATCGAAAAGTTGAGCGAGTCTGCTTCCTGGTTGAATCGGACTGAGTTCTCGACGATTGCTTTTCCGGCTTTGAGCTTTCGTCCAGTTGTTGCGCCGCCGGTGAATGTGACAACGTCCTGTCCGGTGACGTGATCGAGCAGATCACCGGTCGACCCAACTATCAATTGAAGAGCGCCTTCGGGGAGAATCTTCGATTCGATCATTGCTCTCACCATCGCTTCAGTGAGATACGATGTAATCGTGGCGGGCTTTACTATCGCCGGCATTCCCGCGAGAAAAGTTGGTGCGAGCTTCTCCAGCATTCCCCAGCAAGGGAAGTTGAATGCGTTGATGTGGATTGCGGTACCTTCGAGTGGAACGCAGATGTGTCGGCCGACGAATGTGTTGTCTTTTGAGAGTGGCTCGACGTTTCCGTCTACGTAGAACGTTTCGTTCGGGAATTCGCGACGGCCTTTACTCGAATAAGCGAAGAACGTTCCGATTCCTCCTTCGATGTCGACCCATGAATCGGTTTTCGTTGCGCCCGTGGCTTCGGAGAGCTTGTAGAACTCGTCCTTTCTCTCCATCAGGTACTTCGCCATTTCCTTGAGCATGCGTGCGCGCTCATGGAAAGTGAGCTTCCGCATGTTCGGGTTGCCGACGTTGCGGGCGTGCTCGAGCATTCCCTTGAAGTCGAGTCCTTCGCTCGATGCTTCTCCGATTTTTTCACCCGTTACGGCGTGCACGAGGTCGGTGAACTTGCCAGTGCCTTCGACCCATTCGCCCCGGGCGTAGCTTCGTAGTCGGTTCATAGGGAGAAATTTAAGGTATGTCTGGATCGACGATTGTCTGGCAGCGTCTCGCGAGAGCTGACAGTGAACGACGCTGGACTCGTTGTCGACTATCCGGGCTTCTGGAGGATATACTAGCTCATGCTGAGAGAACTATGCGCCCAAAGCGTTCATCTGGTTCACCACAAATAAGGAAACAGATTGGCGCATGGAATCGAGTGCTGCTTCTTTATCTGTGGCACTGAACTCTTCTCGCGCTCTGAACGAGGAGCAGGCAAAACATCATGACCTCTCTGGAATCGTTTCGGGAGCAGATCGGACCCAGCTATGATTTGATTCGCGAGATCGGTCGTGGCGGAATGGCGACTGTATTTCTCGCCAGAGACGTGAAGCACGACCGCGACGTTGCAATCAAAGCGCTGAACACCGACATCGACGCCGCGTCAGCATCGGAGCGCTTCGAGAGAGAAATCCGGGTTCTCGCGCGGCTTCAGCATCCAAATATTCTTCCTGTTTTCGATTCGGGAGTTGCTGCCGGACGATTGTGGTACGCGATGCCCTACGTAGAAGGAGAATCGCTGCGCGCGAAGCTCGATCGCGACCGCGTGATTGAATCAAGTGCCGCGATAACGATCCTCTGTTCGCTCGCGGATGCGCTCAGCTATGCGCATGCATCGGGAATCATCCACCGCGATATCAAACCCGAGAACGTGCTTCTCTCTCATTCAATACCACTGCTCGCCGATTTCGGAATCGCCGCGGCCCTGGACGCACTGCCATCTCGGAAGCTTACGGACACCGGTCTTGCGATCGGTACGCCTCATTATATGAGTCCCGAACAGGCGCTCGCGGAATCAAGCGTTGACGGGCGAAGCGACATCTACAGTCTTGGGTGCGTTGGATTTGAGATGCTTGCCGGCAAACCGCCGTTCGAAGGCTCGACTATTAACGCACTCGTCGCGCGGATCGTATCGAGCTCCGTGCCGTCAATTCGCGCGACTCATCCACAAGTCTCGAAGGCCATCGATTCTGTAATTGCAAAAGCCCTGGCGAAAGATCCCGCCGACAGATGGCAAACAGGAGCGGAATTCTCCGAGGCTTTGGCTGTAACACGCTCAGGCAGCGCACCTTCTGTGTCGCGCCAACCATCGCGACGCAGGGCAATTTCCTCAAGCGTTCTTGGAATAACAGCGATCACGGCCGTCGTCACCAGCTTCGTTTTGCTGAACGGCCGAACGCGAAACTCGGATCCGCCATCCTTGCCTGCAGCGGTGGGAAAGCATGACAGTGCTGCGGTCGCTGCTTACCAGCAGGGTATGAAGCGCCTGACGCAGCGGACACAACGGGCCACGCTCGAAGCACTTGCTTTGATGGATGAATCAATAAGCATCGATTCGACTTTCGCTCCGGCGTGGGCCGGAAAAGCACGCGCATATGGATGGGCACAGCTGTGGCAGTTTCA
>DASROK010000164.1:0-4230 GCA_035646915.1 Gemmatimonadaceae bacterium | reverse complement strand
ACACCACGATGCGCGATACGACAGCCATGCCTGCGCCCGCTCCTGCTCCGGCACCAATGCCTGCTCCGCCGGCGGTGGCGACGAATCAGCCAACCAGCCGGGCAGTCAAGGATTCAACGGAGCAGCCGAAACCGGTACCGCCGTCTGATGGGACAACCTGTCCGTGGGGCTGCCCGACATCGAGCGGAACAGGCGGACTGACCGGTGCGCAATTCCTTGCGCTGCAGCAGGAGCTGAGAGACTCCAAGTGCGGACTTGGTCACGTAACCGGCCGCCTCGATGCGGCGACACGAGTTGCGATTAGAAACTGTGCGCGAAAGATGGGAGTGGCGAACAATGCTGCTGCTGTCCTTGTGGCATTCGACATCGGATACTCAGCCGCTGACGTGAGCATGCCGGCCGGCGACGCGAAGCAGGAAGAATAATCTCCCGGCAACACCGGCGGTCAAAGGGTGAGGGGCCTCGGCTCCTCACCCTGACTGACCACGCGGTGAATTCGTCCGCAGACTGACGTTTTTGCTTTCCCGGCCTGTCCTTTGCAATCTTCCCTTCGTCACGACGGATAATCGATCACTCGAAGGAGGATAGGATGAAGCTCAGGATGCTGGCTGTGGCCGCCGGGTTCTTTGTAGTGCCGGCGATTGCAGGTGCTCAGACCACGTCGGATTCAACGATGAAGACGACGACGGTGTCCGCTGTCAAAGATTCAACACTCGAACCAAAGCCTGTCCCGCCGTCAGACGGAACGACATGCCCGTGGGGATGCCCGACTTCGAGTGGCGCAGCAGGACTCACCGCGGCGCAGTTCCTCGCTCTTCAGCAGGAGCTGAGAGATGCGCATTGCGGCAACAATCACGTCACAGGCCGACTCGACGCAGCGACTCGCATCGCAATCCGCAACTGCGCGAAGAAGCTCGGTGTTGCGAACAACGCAGCTGCAGTCCTCGTCGCGATGAACATCGGCTACAGCGCAAGCGACGTGAACATGCCGAGTGGCGAGGAAGAGTAGCGAGTCTCGCTAAATTCCTGGAAGTACCAGCTGTTCAGGGGGGATGAGGCGCTCGTCGAGCTCCTCATCCCCTTCGTCGTCACTCCGCATTCTGCTCCAGCTCTCGACGCGATACTTGGCGCAGATACGATCGAAGAATCGCGCAAGGCCTTCGCGATAATTTTCGCCCGCGTTGTGGCTTCTCGCGTAAGTGTTCTGGTAACGCTCGGCGAGATGCGGAAACTCCTTCTCGATGAACGGCAGATATCGCTCTCGCGCAGTGACCCGCAATCTCAGCGCACACGCGCCCACATACGTCGCTCCGGCTTCACTCACTCGCTTGACCAGAGCCTCGAGATCGGAGGGATTGTCGGTGATTCCCGGAAGAACGGGCATGCAGTTGATGCCCGCATCGATTCCCGCTTCGCGAAGCCGCGCAAGCGCGCGCACTCTCGATTCAGGCGTGGGAGAGCGAGGCTCGAGCCGGCGCGCGAGATCGCGTCTCAAAGTGATCAGCGAGAGATGGACGTGAAGCTCGGAGATCCTGTTGATACGGGAAAGCACGTCGATGTCGCGAGTGATGAGCGGACTTTTCGAGATAATGCTGATCTTGAGTCCTGGATGGTCTGCAAGAACTTCGAGAATTTTTCGCGTTACTCTGAAGCGCCGTTCTGCCGGCTGATACGGGTCAGTCGCAGTGCCGATGACGATCGTCTCACCCTTGAGCAGAGCGAGATGCTTTTCACTGCCATGCCTGAGAGCTCGCGCGAGAACGTCGGGTGCGTTCTGCTTCACGAAAATATTCCGCTCGAATGCAAGCCACGGCGGCATTTCTTCATAACGATCGTGAAGTGCGTTCTCCATGCGATCGTTATCCGCCGCGCGCTCCATTACGTAGCGGTGTGCGTACCTCGCGTAGCAGTATGCACAGCCGAACGCGCATCCGACGTATGGATTGACGGACCAGAATCCCATCCCTGTAACTTCCGGCCCGTTGAGAACGTTTTTCGCGAAGGACGCGTAGTAGCGGATGTCTTTTTGCTGACCGATAACCGGCAGGAGGCGTGATTCGCGCTCGTACTCATCGCCGAATAGCGGTTCCTGCTTTGCCGCGCGGGGCGCGTGCGACTTTCTCTCGCGTACTCTTCTCATCTCTGCTACCTCGGATACCGAAGATAACCCGAAAGTGCAGCAAGCGGGAGATTCCGCGCTATCTTGTCGCCGATACCACGAGGTGAACAATGGCCGAGCTGCTATCTGACATCGAGATACAGCGGGACCTTGGGAGTTTGCAGGGGTGGTCGCGCAAAGGCGACGTGCTCACCCGGACATATCAATTTCGGAATTTCACGCAGGCGATGGAATTCGTTAATCGCGTTGCGTCCCTTGCTGAATCAGCGAACCATCATCCCGACATCGACATCAGGTATTCGAAAGTCACTCTGACGCTTTCTACCCATGATGCCGGGGGAATCACATCGAACGACCTGGCGCTGGCGCGCGCAATCGATTCCGATTCGCCCGATAGTGACGGCGGATCGCCGGAGACCGATTCACTTGCCTAGCCGGTAGCCTCCGCGTCTTAACGCAGCGGTCTGCGCTGGAAGTACATTCTTCTCGATGCTTTCCCGTGAAATCGCGATTCAAGTTCACAAGCTGGGCAAACGCTTTGGCACGCACTGGGTGCTTCGGGGCGCTTCGTTCGACGTGAGCCGGGGTGAGGTCGCAGCGATCATGGGTGCAAATGGGAGCGGCAAGAGCACGCTGCTGCGAATTCTCGCAACACTCCTTCGTCCGAATGCCGGGACCGCGCAGGTGGATGGATTCGACGTCATGCACGACGCGTCGCACGTTAGGAGGAGCGTTGGATACCTGGCTCACGTTCCGGGTCTTTACGAGGATCTCACCGCACACGAGAATCTCCGGTTTGCGGCTGACATGCTCGGACTGCCGTCGAGCGCGGTGGAGACCAGTCTCGATCGCGTCGGTCTCAGTCACGCTGGTGAAATGAGAGTGCGTGGTTTTTCCGCTGGCATGCAGCGGCGTCTCGCCCTGGCGCGACTCGTCATCCGCCGGCCGCACATCCTTCTGCTTGACGAGCCATACAGCAATCTTGACGGTGATGGAATCGGCTTGATGAACTCGGTGATTCGTGACGTGCTCGATGCGGGCGGCGCTGCACTGCTTGCCCTGCATGAGCTTGCACCTGCGCGCGGCATACTGGACCGGACCCTCCACTTGTCGGCAGGCCGCATTGCGACAGGCAAGCATGATTACGTCGGCAGCGAAACCACCAGCATGGTGACGGCCTGATGGCGATTCGCGACGACTGGCGGCGGACCATGGCGATAGCGAAGAAGGATCTCACCACCGAGATTCGCGCGAAGGCGGGATTCAATGGAGTTGCTTCACTTGCGGTGACGATTCTTATCCTGCTGGGACTTGCACTCGGGCCGGATGCGTCCGCGTTGCGCAACGCCGCGGTTGGCGCCGTGTGGCTTGCAACGCTTTTCTCCGGCGTTCTGGCATTCAATCGATCGTTTCAGGTGGAGCTCGAGAGTGGAGCGCTCGAGTCGCTGCTTCTCTATCCCGGCCCACGCTGGACAATCTTTGCGGGAAAGCTCCTCGGAAATCTCATGTTCGTAACGCTGATGGTGTCGATCGTGATGGCTGTCGGTATCGTGCTGTTCAGCATCGAGATTCCCCGGCGGTGGCCATTGCTTCTCGGTGTTGCTGCACTTGGTATTGTCGGACTTGTGACGCTCGGAACTTTTTACGCTTCGATGGCGAGTCGGAGCCGCGCACGCGAGGTTCTGCTGCCGCTGCTTCTCTTTCCAATGCTTGTACCGTTGCTGCTCGCGGCCATAAGCGCATCGAAGGCTTTGATCGGAACGGATCTGATGCACGAAGCGGGAGCGTGGATACGGCTGCTTGCCGGATTCGACGTAATTTTTCTGATCGCGACGTTCATTGCATTCGAACACGTAATCGAGGCGTGAGATAGGGTGAGCTCTGAACCGGTCGTTCCGCGCAGCAGCCCATTGTTTTCGATCATCGCATTCGGCGCCGTTGCTGCCGCACAGGCATTTGCGATAGCGACCTCGCCGCCTGATCGCGATATGGGACACCTGCAGAAGATCATGTACGTACATGTGGCGGCGGCGTGGAACATGATGATCGCATATTTCGTGGTCGCCATCGCCAGCCTGCTCTATCTGTGGAAAGGGAATGAGAAGCACGAC